>JAPOYZ010000149.1 GCA_026706325.1 Candidatus Aminicenantota bacterium | reverse complement strand
TCCTGGTCCCTCCAGTGGAAGCTACTGACTTGTCCAACTCCTGTCAACAAAACGACTGACGGCCGCATATCCATGAAATTATTTGAGAATCCAGCACAAAAACGTCTTCCAGCGCCCTCTGAGCGATTCCAGGCAAACCACGATCGGCAGGGCGGTTCCTTGACACTGCCTGCGGCGACCGAATAGCCTCGTTTCCGCAAACCTCCCATGACTCGACGCCTCTCGGCTGTGCTCATTCTGGCTCTGGCGGCGGCCGCAGTTATCCGTTTCGGATCCCATTGGGTCCAGTCCGCGGGGAATCCGGCCCAGGCCTCATCTCCTGCGCCTGCCTTCGACCCGTCGCAGCTCCCCCTCACCGTGAAGGTCTCGCTTGGCCTGAAGGACACAGAGCTGCGGGACTGGAATGGAATCGCCCACCTCAACCGGGGCGATTTCCACCGGATCCAGGGTTGGAACTTCGACGAGGAGAGGTCCGAGGTGGTCCAGGAACCGAAGATCGCCTGGAGGGCCGGGACCAAGCGCCCCGACGTGGATACGAGCTGGACCGTCAAGGGACTCGGGAACTCACGGCCCCGCTATGGATTCAGGCTCACCCGCCCCGTGGGCGTCTGGCTGCAACTGGACTCGGTTCCGGGCGCCCGGATGGACGTGAACACGGTGCAGGGAGATTTCCAGGTCGACCTGGATCAGCTTCCGGATACGGATCCCCTGTCGTTTCTGGACGGCGCCGCTTCGGTGGAGAGATCCCCGGCGGCTCTCCCCGTTTCCCGCTCGCCCGGAGAAGAAGACTACCCGTCCGTCGTGATCGGACCCGGCGGCCGGCTCCACGCGGCGTGGATCCAATACCAGGACGGAGCCGATCACCTCTACCACAGCACGCTGGGCCGGGACGGCTGGGGCCCGCCCCACCGGATCCCTTCGGCCGGAGGGGAACCCATCTACGGATCGGTCCAGATCACCGGTGGGCCCGGCGAGAGCCTCTGGCTCATCTACAATCAGCTTGCGCGAGATCAGTTCGACCTCTGGGCCCGTCAACTGGAACCCACTCTGGAAGATCCCATCCAGTTGACCCGCCACCCGGGAAACGACATCAACCCGGTGACCGCCTCCGACGGCCGGGGGAGAAACTGGCTGGTCTGGCAGGGGCTGCGAGAAGGAAACTCCGACATCTACGCCCTCTCCATTGCCGATTTCGGCCGGCTTCCGGACGAGATTCGCGTCACTGAGCATCCCGGGACCGACTGGCATCCGGCTGTCGCCGTCGACTCCAGGGGCGGGGCCGCCATCGTCTGGGACACCTACCGGAACGGCGACTACGACATTTATCTGAGATCCATCGGCCCCCGGGGCCGCCTGGGACGTGTGGAACCGGTCTCGGCCACGCGCTATTTCGAAGCCAACGCGTCGGTGGTCTTCGACTCCCGGGACCGGCTCTGGGTCGCCTGGGAGGAATCGGGTCCCAAGTGGGGAAAGGACTATGCCCAGGAAAGCAACTTCGCGGCAACCCTGCTCCATTCCGACCGCAAGATCCGGATTCGCTGCCGCAGCCGGGGGGACTGGCACCGGATGGGAAAGCCCCCCGGGAGCCGCTTCCTGGACCTGCCTCTCAACTTCCAGGAACAGCCGCGGCTCCTGATGGGACGAAACGGCAACCTCTGGCTCATCTTCCGCCAATGGACCAGCCGCATGTATCCGGACGAGGTCTGGAACGTGTACGCCGTCCATTTCAACGGCCGGCGTTGGTCCAGGCCCCGGGAACTGGCCTTCAGCAGCGGCCGCTTGACTCAGGAGTTTCCCGCGGCCGCACACCCGGATGGAAGCGTCTGGGTGCTCTATCCCACCGACTACCGCGCGGGCGGAAACCGGCGCCTGGGACAGTGGGACCTCTGGTCCTCGCGCCTGGCCGCGCCGCCGGCCACGGGCGAGGCCGGGGATCTGCGCCCGGTACCGGCCCCGGCGCCCGAGACGAGTTATTCGCCCACACCCAACAAGCTCTACGAGACCACGGTGGGGAGCAAGACCTATCGCCTCTATTACGGCGACCTGCACCGCCACACCGATATCGTGGGGCACGGTTGGACCGACCTCTCCATCTCGGGTCAGTACCGCTACGCGCTGGACGGGGCGGAGCTGGATTTCATGGCCACAACGGACCACAACCAGACCTACAACATGGTGGCGACCGGGGAAAGGAAAGCCGGAAAGGAGGACGCGCTGGGCGAATATGGCTGGTGGCGGACCCAGAAGGTGGCGGACATGTACCTGTTTCCGGGCCGCTTCGTGTCCCTGTTCGGATACGAGCGGAGCATGGAATATCCGGGGGGACACCGCAATCTGATCTGGCCCGAGCGGCGCGGCGAGCTGATCCCGGGCGACGTGGGGATCCCCACGGACAATATTCCGCTGGGCCTCTGGGAAAGGCTCAAGGGGACCGACGGAATCTCCATCCCCCACTCTCCGCTGGGACCGCGGGTGAGCTGGAAATGGCATGATCCGGTGAGCCAGCCGGTGCTGGAAATGTACCAGGGCTTCCGCCGCTCCTACGAGCACTCGGACGCGCTTCCCGAGGAGAGCCGGGGACCCCTGGGGAACCGGCCCGAAGGACCCCACATGTTGTGGGACGCCCTGGCCCGCGGACACCGCATCGGCGTCATCGCCAGTTCCGACCACGAATCCACCCACATGTCCTATGCCGGCGTCTGGGCTACGGAGTTTACGCGGGAAGGAATCTTCCAGGGCCTGAAACAGCGCCACACCCTGGCCTCCACAGACAATATCGTCATTGACTTCCGTATCGGCGACGCCTTCATGGGGGACGAAACCACCGTCTCCGAGACCCCGAAGCTGGAAATCAAGGCCATCGGGACCGGACCCATCCGCCAGATCGACGTGGTCAAGGACAACAGGTTCGTCTATCAGGTCCGTCCCCATCAAAGGGAGGCATCGGTGACCTACCTGGACCAGGACTCCGGATCGGGGACCAGCTACTACTACGTGAGGGTCATCCAGGAAGACGAGATGATGGCCTGGTCCTCGGCCATCTGGGTCACCCGCCGGTAACCTGATTTTCCATCATGTTGAGCATGCGCATCGTCCAATGGGGGCACCGGCTGATCCTCTGACCCGGGTGGTGCGAGCCACGACATCATCCCGCCTCAACCTCCCCCCGACGGAGGTTCGTCCACCCCCTGCAGCCACCGGACCAAAGCCTTGTTCGGATCGGCGATCTCGTCGACGGACGTGTACCAGTAGTCCTCCCAACCCGTCTCCGGCAGACCCGTGAACAGCATCAGATTGAGGGGATATTCCTCGCTGTCGGTGCATCGGCGAAAATCGTCCCGAAACAGAAACACCGGCTTTCTCCAAGCAACAGCCAACCCCAGCTCCACCATGACCCCTTCATCCGGAGGGCAGCCGTTGACCACTCCGAAGAAGCCGTCCGCGGCCTTCACGTCCCGGAGATCGGCCTGACCGATTCGGTAAGCCCATCCCGGCGTCCGGTCGACCTGGTTGTTGCGCGCGAACGGCTCCCAGACCTCGGCTCCGGCACCCTCCAGGGCGACCACCAGGAGCGACAATGGCCCCTCGCTCTGCTGCCGGGAAAAACCGTACGGATTGGCCAGATACAGAGTTTTCCTGGGTTTCATGCTCGAATCCCCTTTGGTTTCGCCGGCCGCTCGATCCGCAACGGAATGGTAGGCCTTACGGCTCTCAAGTGGAGAAAGCCGCACCACTTGTCCCTTCGTCCGCGCCGCCGCGAACACCCAATGGCAATCCCTTCAGACGGCCGGCGGTGGAACCCGCTGTCGCAAGTGAATTCGCACCAGCTTGATTTCCTCGTAGGAACAGTCTTCTCCAACGATTTCCTTCACCGGCGCCAGGGGCGTACCGAGGCCACCCAGTTGCCGGAAGGCCGCAACGATTTTCCCGGTCTGCTCCGGCGGGGGCAGGTGTGGGTCCAGGTCGAATTCCAAGCCGTCCATGGCCAGAACTTCCAGGTGGTTCGCGATGGCTCCTTTGGTCAGGCCGCGCCGCCGAGCCATCTCCGCGATGGAGAGTCCCTGCTGCAACAGACGCCTGGTCCGCTCGTAAGTCAAGCTTCGTCCCTTGACGCCGGCCTTTATGAGGCCGAGCTTTTTCAATCGTGACCGGATCGCGCCGGGCTTCCGTCCGAAATGCTCCGCGAGTTCCCGGACGTTCGAACCCATGGCGTGTTTCCGGTGGAGCTCCTCATCTTCTTCCACAGACCACTTTCCATAGGCCCGGGCGTGTTCTCGACGTATTGCCTCGACGCTGTGGGCCGGTTTTCCGGTTGAGCCCTCGGACTCCGATCCATGATCCCCCTCACGGCTCGGGGGCGCAGGAGTGCGATCTTCCAGGCGATGTTCACTGGCATGGGACCGGATGGCCGCGAGGAACTCGCCGCCCAGTTGCTCCAGTTTTACGGAACCCACGCCGGAAATGCGCGACAGGCTCTCGCGGCTCTGGGGAATCCAGTGCGCCATCTGCTGAAGCGTCACGTCGCTGAATACGATGTAGGGTGGCAGACCTCTGCGGGCGGCGATCCGGTTGCGCAGACGGCGGAGCTTTTCGAAGAGGACCCGGTCGTAGCCGGGAATTTCCCGGCCCGTGGGAGCCGTCCTCTCCTCCTGCCGTCGCGGCCTGGAAAGGGTCAGCCGGTCACGCTCCTTCAGGAAACTCCAACCCGCCGGCGTGACGGCCAAAGTGGGGTATTCACGGCCGTTGTTGCAAAGCAGACCCCGGGCTATCAACAGTCTGGCAATCTCTTTGAGGTCGGAGTCGGAATGGTCCTCTACGATCCCGTACACCGTGAGCCGGTCGTGTCCCAATTCCCGGACCCGCCGGGCCCTGGATCCCCGCAGCACCAGGCTGACATGGCCCATCCCGAATCGCTGGCCCGTCCGCACCACCGCCGACATGATCTTCTGGGCGATCTCCGTGGCATCGAACTCCTCCCGCGGCGTGAGGCAGACATCGCAGCCTTGGCAGTTCTCCCCTTCCCAAGTCTCACCGAAGTAGCCGAGGACGTAACGCCTGCGGCAGGTCAGCGACTCGCAGAATTCGATGACCTTCGCCAGCTTTTCCCGGGATCGGCGCCGTTCGGACTCGTCCCCGATCTGGTCTATGAAGTAGTCCTGTTTCACCTTGTCGGCGTAGGAATAGAACAGGACGCAGTCGCTGGGCAGCCCGTCGCGTCCGGCCCGGCCCGTCTGCTGGTAGTAGCCCTCCAGCGACTTGGGCAGGTCGTAGTGGGCCAACAGGCGGATGTTGGACTTGTCGATTCCCATGCCGAAGGCGATGGTGGCGGTGATGATGGGCACCTCGTCGTTGATGAACCGGTCCTGCGTCTTCCGGCGCACGTCGCCATCGAGCCCGGCGTGATAGGGCAGCGCGTTGAAACCGTCTCCCCGCAGGACTTCCGCCAGTTCCTCCGTCCCCTTGCGGGAGAAGCAGTAGACGATGGCGGATTCCCCCTGGTGCTTCTCCAGCAGGTCCAAAAGGCCAGAATAGGAGTTTTGCTTCGGCCGGACCGTGTAAGTGAGGTTCGCCCGGTTGAAGCTGGCAATGAACCGCCGCGGCCGTTTCAGGCCGAGATGCTCGATGATGTCTGCGCGCACCCGCTCGGTGGCGGTGGCGGTCAACGCGGCGAAGGGGACGCCGGACAGATCCCGGCGCAGGTCGCCGAGGCGGCGGTAGTCCGGGCGGAAATCGTGCCCCCATTCGGAGATGCAATGGGCTTCATCGACGGCCACGAGATCGACCCTGAGCGCTTCGAGGAAACTCCTGAACCCGGGCACCGCCAGTCTCTCGGGAGCCACGTACAGGATCTTGAGCGAGCCTCTGCGGGCCTGGTCCTGAACCCGGCGGAACTCACTGCGGGTGAGGGCGCTGTTGATGAAACCCGCGGCGATGCCGTTTGCCCTCAGGGCGTCAACCTGATCCTTCATGAGGGCGATCAGCGGCGAAACGACCAGAGTCAAGCCGTCATATTGCAGCGCGGGCAGTTGGTAGCACAGGGACTTCCCCCCGCCCGTGGGCATGAGCACCAACGTGTCCCGGCCATCCAGGATACTGGCGATGATCTCCTCTTGGAGCGGGAGGAAATCGTCGAATCCGAAGTGTGTCTTGAGAAGTTCGCGCACGATGCGGATTTGTCAGGCTACGGCAGCCGTCAATGTGAGCATGCTCGTTTACCGCATATGGGCTGGAATCGGGTTCATGACCCGGCTCGCTGTGACTCCATCCAGAAATACAGCATGTGCAGGAGATTGGGGAATCGGTATCCGCCTCTGATTCCGGGATCGGCTTCCAACGCTCCGAGTTTTTTCATACGCCTCAGGAAATTGTCCATGACTTTTTTTTCATCGCCCGTCAGACGCCCCACGAGTTCCGATCTTCGAAAATGCATCCGGGGCCTATCCGACATTTTTCGTAGAATCGACCGGTAACGTTCACTACGTATGGCGCCGAATATCCGGGGTTCCAAGAGTTTTCGACCGATTACCTCGGCTGCAGTCCAGATTCCGGCTGAGACTTCTCTTGAACTGATCTCCAGACGCCGAGCCTCGCGCCATACCGCATCACCGATCTCGTGGGCCAGAACAGGAAGTCCGCCGGTGAAGCGGGATAGTTGATTCAGATTTGCCTTACTGATTTTCGCCTCCACGGAGCCGAACGACGTCCGATAAAACTCGGTGACTTCATCGTCCGACCAAGGTGCGATTTCGATCAACTCGAATACTCGAGCGAGAGAAGGTTGTTTCGCTATGAGTTCCTGCCGTCTTTCTTCAAGCCCGACGACGAGAATGCACAGCGGCGTCTGTTGTCGCGACGTAGCAATCTCGTCAACCATGCTCTTGAGCCAATTGGCGAAGGCCTCGGAACCAGCGAGCCCATTGATGTCGTCCAATATCAGTAAAAGGGCGCTTTTGTGGTCCTTGAGACTGGCAAGAGCGAGGAAT
>JAPOYZ010000222.1:5363-6991 GCA_026706325.1 Candidatus Aminicenantota bacterium | reverse complement strand
CCCCTCACGAAGACATGAGAGATCCGCGCAGGCTGCGCGCCGGAGTGGGGTTCGGCCTGCTCGTCTACTTCCTCGCTCCCATGAACTTCGAGTTCGCCCGCCAGACGGACATGAAGGACTTCTCCGACTGGCGCATGCATTTCAGTTTTGGCAAAAGCTTTTAGTGTCGCCCTGGCGGCTGCCGCCCTCGCCGTCGGTCTGGCCTCGTGCGCGGGCCGTTCGGGGGGTTCGTTCAAGCAGGTCGAGTTCCGGGCCCCTGCGCTTCCCGACCCCGAGCTTTCCCCTCTCCTCGCAGACGTGGAGAGCATCGGCGTCCTGTCCGGAACCAACATCGAGGAGGTTCGGGGGGTTGATATAGAGAAGGTGATGGGCCGCCTTACCGATGCGACCGCCAAGGCGGTCGGGCGCAACCTCCCGGAGAGCCGGGTCATCACCCAGGACGAGATTCGCTGGCATTTCAAGGAGGTGTTCTTCGACTCCACCTGGCTTGCCGCCGAGGAGCACCGCACCGCCCTGAGAGACGAGCTGGAGATCGGCGCGGTTATCTATGTCGTCCTGGAAAGCTTCCAGGCGCAGATGACTCCGGTATCTCCGAGTCCTTACGGACTGGTGCACACGCCGGGCATGAACATCTCGGTGGATCTGGAACTTACCCTGATCAATCTGGTGACCGGCCAGGCCTGGACCCAGCAGCGCCAGCGCAGCAGCAACTGGCAGCCGATGCAGGTGAATCTGCTTGGCGGCGGGGACGGCGGAGAGCGTCAGTTGCTGTCCGCCCTTGCGGCGCCGCTGAGGCAGTTCCTGCGGCGCGTGGCTCCTCCGCCGACGCAGGAGGGCCGGCACTTCGACCTCTCCGGAGAATGAGCCGAGCCGCAGGTGCCGTATCGGACAAAAAAAGGCGGATGGCCCGAAACGGGTCATCCGCCTTTCTCGTGTCGCCTTGTTTTCGTCCGCTGAACCGCGCTAACGGCGGCTCCTCCGGCTCCCGGCACTCGACTCACCCGAAGATTTTTCCGACCCCTTCTTCTTGGCGGCCGGAGCAGGAGATGTGGCGGTTGTCTCCCGCCGGGTCGTGGGGGCCGATCTGGTGGTAGCGCGAGGTGTGTTTCGGCGCTGCCAGGTCTGCCTGTCGGTTTCGATCCTCTGCATCCGCAATGCCTCTTCATCGACAGTCTGCAGACGATCCTGGGTGGTAGTGTTGAGTGTCTGGATTTCCCGCCTCAGCCGCTCGAGTTCCGAGGTGGTCACCAACTCGTACCCTGGAGGTACGTAGACTCCGCCGGGATTCTGGTAATACGGGTCGTAGCCGTAGCCGTACGGACCCTGGCCGTAGCCGTAATACGGGTCATAACCGTAGCCGTAAGGGGACCTGTAGCCCCCGTACCCACCGTAGGGGTTGCCGAATCCCCCCATGCCGTAGCCGCCGTACTGTGAGTGATACCCGAAGACCGGGAAACCCTGGCGGCCGTAGTCGTAGGGGCTGTCCCACCGGTCGCCGTCGTCGAATCGCCCGATGGTAGGTGCGTACGGGTCGTCGTCGAAGTTCTTCTCTTCCCATCGGGAGTAGCGGGAATCATCCCTGGCATCATCGGCGGCGTACGGCGATTTCAGCACCGTGTAACATCCGC
>JAPOYZ010000222.1:0-5353 GCA_026706325.1 Candidatus Aminicenantota bacterium | reverse complement strand
CAACGACAGGGCGACGACCCCCAGGCCGGTGACCGCGATAACCGTCGCTTTTTTCATGATGGACACAACCTCCTGTTTTTCAGCCTGTTGTGACTATTTTCCGCATTCCCGGACAAACCCTTCACAAGCAGCCATGCCTTCAATATACACCTGGTATGGATCAGATCCAAGGCTCGCCCCGAGGGTCAGAAGTGATAGGACAACCCTATGAATGCCCGGTCCACTGTGACCTCTTCCTTAAGGGGATGCTCCAGGCGCTCGAAGGTTCCGCGGTTCCACGCGAGATTCACCTCCACGGCCTCCTCCAGTTCCAGGCCGGCCCCCAGGGTCAGGAAGGCCCGGTCCCGGCTGGCGATTACGAGGGGATTGGTCTCGCTGTCGACCTCACGACCCGGATCGCGCGGACCGACGAAGGGAAGCGGGTCGGTGTAGTACCCCGCGCGCAGGTCGAGGGCCACCACCGGCACCTGCCATTCCATCCCGAAGTGGTAGCGGGTTCCGTCCCGGTACTGCGACTCGAAGGAGGTGTTGGCGCGAACCTCGCTTTCGTCCTTTCCGCGGTACTCGGTCTGCGTCCACTCGGCGACGTGGACGCCGGCGGCGACCAGCAACCCGGAAACCGGACGTAGCGACGCGCCGACCCCGAACTCGAGCGGCAACGAGATCTCGTAGGAATCCCTTATCTGCTCGTTCGGTGTCTCCACCAACGAGCCGTCGTCGTATTCGATCGAATTCCAGCCCGCGTCGGGAGGCGCCTTGAATGTGTAGCTGACCTCGTGCGTCGGTCCGGTTCCGACCGTCGCCCCGAACCGCGCCACCGGCGACCGGACCATGGCGCCAAGGGTGACCTGGTAGGTCGTCTCGTAGTCGTCGACAAATACCTCTCTCGCCGTGAACCTCTTTTCGAGGAAATAGTCTTCGCTGTCCAGCGATTCGTACTCGTTGACCGCCTCGTCCTCCCCGGAAATCAGGCTCGCGGCGACACCGAGGGAGATCGAGGGCGAGACGTCGACGGCGGCCGCCACCGAGGTCATGGCGAGCTCCCCTTCATGGCTGAAGTAATTGTCGAACGACAGGCTGTCGGCGGCGACGAAGCCCCGGTCCCGCAGGCTCCAGTCGAAATCCTTGACGCGGTTGAAACCGGCGGCGAACACCAGGCTGCCCCTGTACACGGGATACGGATAGACGAATCCGAGCGAACCGAAGCGGGTGTTGCTGAGCTCGGAGCTCGAAGCGGTGCCGTCCAGCTCGGAGTCGTTGGTGACCCCGTTGCGCAGGAAGGCGACATGGACTTCCCGCTCCTGCACCTGCACCAGTCCGGCCGGGTTCCAGAAGATCGCGGTGAAATCATCCGCCACTCCCGAGTAGGCTCCCCCCATCGCCATGGCCCGCACCCCGACCCCGGCGAAGTGGTCGACGGCGCGCTCTTCCTGGGAAAACGCCGGAATCGCCAGCGCCAGCGAGGTCACTACTGCGGACTCCCGGAATCTCCGCATCATCTCAGAACTCCTCGGTATAGCGAATGGATATCTCCCGGCTGACGTCGGGATCGGCCGACAGCTGCTGTTCGAGGATCGGGACTCCTGTTTTCGGATCTTCCCGATTCCTCAGGACGTTCTTCAGAAGGACTCCGATGCCGATGTTCGGCACCGCCGACCAGTAGGCGCCGACGTTGAGATAGCCCTTTCCCGAGCCCAGCGAGTCGTCTTCGTTGTCGTTGAGGGCAAGGTCGTACTCCCCGACTATCGACAGCTGTCTTCCGATGCTCTTGTCGACGCCCACCCACCCGGAAAGATCCCCGTCCTCCTCGTCCTCCCGGGTCAGGTTGATTCCGGCATGGAGGCCGAACTGGCCGAGGGCGGAGGCGTAGTTCTTGCTGAACGCCGCGAACAGGCCCTTGGACTTTATCTGGTAGCGTTTCTCTTCGTAGGCCCCGTACCCCTGGGTTTCGTATCCGATCGCCACCCCCGGCATCGACGAACTCTCCTCGATCACGCGGTAGCGGGCCGCAGCCTCTACCCGGGGATACCAGGAGACCTCGTCGTCGCCGATGATCCCGGTGCCGCCGAAGGAAAGGCCGATCGCGATGCGCTTCAGGATCCCGGCGTTCACCTCGCCGGTTACGCCGCCGTTCGAGAACAGCCGCATGTCTATGCCGAAGCGCCCCTTGGAGGTCAGTCCGGCGGTCGGGCTGTCGACCAGCCTCACCGGTTCGGGCTCTTGCGCCTGGACACCCCCGCAAAGCAGCAATACCGTGAAGACCCCGCTGATCGTCCTTCCTGTCTGGTGCGCCAATCCGGTTCCCTTCCTGGTCAGCTGCCGGGGCCGAGCTTGCAGAAACGCAGCGACCGCGACCCGGTTCCGGCGTACTCAATTTCGACCTGCCAGCGCCGCGGCGGGAGCCGCTCCGACGCCCGCTCCGCCCACTCTACCAGGCATATGCCCTCTCCGTCGAAGAATTCGTCCGCCCCGAAGCTGTCGAGCTCGCCGGCGCCGGATAGCCGGTAAAAATCGAAGTGGTAGATGGAAATCGCAATGCCCTCGCGGCGTCCGGAGTACTGGTTCATCAGGATGAATGTCGGGCTGTTGACCGTCTCTTCGACACCGAGTCCGCTGCAGATGCCCTGTATGAAGCAGGTCTTGCCGGCTCCCAGTTCTCCGCAAAGAGCCACCAGCTCCCCTGGGCGCAGCAGGGCGGCGAAACGGGCCCCGAGTGCCTGTGTCTGCGCGGCCGAGCGGGTCGTCGCGCACCGGCCGGCGAAACCCCGTTCCGGCCAGGAGAGGGGTACCCCCGCAGAGGTCTCGCCCGTCATCGCGGCTCGAGGGTGACCATTGGAAGAATCATCTCCTCCAGGGAGATGCCGCCGTGCTGGAAGCTGTCTTTGAGATGGCGCCGGTACTCCCGGAAATTCTTCGGGTAGACGAAGAAGAAATCTTCCTTTGCGATCAGGTAGTTTCCCCCCAGCCCGACCTCGGGGAGTCCGTACGCGAGCGGTTCCGCAATGAGCAGGGCATCCTTGGAATCGCAGCGCAGATTCCGCCCCCTCTTGTAGCGCAGGCTGGGCGATGTCCGGCGGTCGCCGTGGACCACTGTCGCCCGCCTGCCGCGCACGGCTCCGTGATCCGTCGTCAGGACGACGACGGCGTCCATTCGCGAAATCTTCTTGAGCACCTCGAAGAGCGATGAGTGCTCGAACCACGACTGCACGAGCGAGCGGAAGGCGCTTTCGTCAGGCGCTATTTCCCGCAGGATCTCCGAGTTGGAGCGGCCGTGTACCAGCATGTCGAGGAAGTTGTAGACCAGGGCAACCAGCGCGAAGTGCGCCATCGAATCCACCCTGCGAGCCGTATCCCGTCCCTCTCCTGCCTCCAGGATCTTGGAGTAGCACGTGGACCCGGCGAGCTCGATCCCCTGCGCGGCGATCAGGTCGTCCAGGAAGCGGTGTTCGTGACGGTTGAGGCTCCGTTCGTCTTCGTTCCCGGCCGACCACAGCTTCTGGTACTTTGACGCTATCTCGCCTGGAAACAGACCGCTGAACAGGGCGTTGCGGGCGTACGGCGTCGCCGTTGGCAGGATCGAGTAGTAGTGCGACCGCCGTACGTTGAAAAACTCCGAAATCAGCGGCTCCACCGTCAGCCAGTGATCGAGCCGCAGACAATCGATCACGATGAAGAAGACCTGCTTCCCGGCCCGAAGATGCGGCGCGACGTTCTCGGAGACGACATCGACGGACAGCGGGGGAGAGTCCCCCTCGCTCCTCACCCAGGTCGGATATTCCCGCTCGACAAAACGGGCGAACTCCTGGTTGCATTCCCGCCGCTGGTCCTCGATCATCCGCATCAGCCCGGGTTCGCCGATCCGCGAGATCTCGATGTCCCACTCGCACAACAGACGGTGGATGTCGATCCAGGTATGCCAGGTCTGTGGTCCCGACAGCCATTCGCGGATCTGATTGGCCTGGGACACGTAGGCCGGACCAGCCTGGTTCTGGCGAATCTGCCTGGAGTCGAGGATTTTCCGGCACGCCATGAAAATCTGGCTCGGGTTGACCGGCTTGGTCAGGTAATCGTCGAGGCGGCGGCCGATGGCCTCGTCCATCAGGCGCTCTTCCTCGCTCTTGGTGATCATGATCACCGGGACGTTGGGATCCTGGTTTTTCACTTCCTCGACGGTAGCGAGGCCGTCGAGACCGGGCATCATTTCGTCGAGAAGCACTATGTCGAAATGCTCGCGACGCATCAGGGCGATGGCGTCCTCCCCGTTGCTGACCGGGGTTACCTCGTAGCCGCGCTCCTTCAGGAACAGACAGTGTGAGCGGAGCATGTCGATCTCGTCGTCCGCCCATAGAACCTTCCGCCGGTTGGACTCCATCATTTCCCTCTCGAGCCCGGCTCCTCGCCGGAGTCGGTTCCCTCGCCCCTGACCGGCAGCTCTATCTCGAAGGTGGTCCCCCGGCCCGCAGCGCTGTGAGCGATCTGGATGCGTCCGCCGTGATACTCCTCCACGATTCGCTTGACGAAGGCCAGCCCCAGGCCCCAGCCCCGCTTGCGGGTGCTGAATCCCGGCTGGAAAACCCGGGCAAGGCTGTCGGCTTCAATGCCGCGCCCGTTGTCGCTGACGGTGATGCTCACGGTTTCCGGGTCGCGCAGCCTGGCGCGCACGGCGATGGTTCCTTCCTTCCCCCCTATGGCGTCCATGGCATTCTTGAACAGGTTCTCGAAAGCCCAGCCCATCAGCTCCGCGTTCAATGGAACCCGAGGCAGATCGCCGATATCGACTTCGAAGACATGGCGCCCGAACTGAGGGCCGCGTCCGCTGAAATAGCCGATGGTTTCCGCGATCACCGAGGCCACGTCGGTCAGGGGCAGCTCCGGCACAGAGCCGATCTGGCTGAATCGCGATGCGATCTGATTCAGGCGCCGCATATCCTTCTGCATCTCGCGCACGATCGCATCCCTCTCCTCCGGCACCTTTCCGCGACTGCCCGCCATCAGCTCCAGCCACCCGGCAAGCGAGGAAAGCGGCGTTCCGAGCTGGTGCGCCGTCTCCTTGGCCATACCGACCCAGATCGAGCGCTGCTCGCCGCGGCGGATGTTGCGAAAACCGATGTAGCCGATAAGGCCGAAGACCGCCAGGACTGCCAGTGAAACCAGGGGAGCGAGGGAAATCTGCCCGATCATGTCGGACTGGCCGAAGTGGATGAACTTTTCCGTGGGGATCCGGAACGAAACGGGCGGCCGCCCGGTTGGCCAGGTTTTCAGCGCCCGCTGTACTTCCTCCAGGGCAGCGGGAGAACGACCCTCGGGCAGCCGGCTGCCACCCCAGGCCGCGACCTTCCCGGAGGAATCGACG
>JAPOYZ010000567.1 GCA_026706325.1 Candidatus Aminicenantota bacterium | reverse complement strand
CGCGCGGCTTCGTTGGTTGCGGGCGTATCCAAGAGCCCGCGCAGCCCAATAGCGGTGACGGGAATTACCCTGCTGTAGATAGGGATAGATGCGCCCGATCCTTTCGGGAGCGACGCGTGGCGCCACGACCCACCAGATGTCGGGCGGAACGTCCCGTCCGGCCGCCTCCCGTTCGCTGGCGTAGTCGTCGGCCATCCGGGAGAGTTCCGGATTGAAGCGGGATTCCAGCCCCAGGATGCGCTCCATCCGGATCGCGTTGAACAGGCTCTTGAGCACCATCTGATTGAAGTTCAGTTCCGGGAAGTGTGCCGCAGGATAGGGGTTTTCACAGGCGATGGCTTCCAGCAGGGGAACGATATTGGTGCGGCAGGCGTCGACGGCCGCGTCCAGGAAACGCCCGCGGTCGGGAAGCAGATTCAGTCCCCGCAGCCAGCTCTGCTGCTCGCGGCTGTCACCCTGCCGATAGCATTCCAGCACCGTTTCGAAATACTCGTCCGGAGGCAGATGGACAATTCTCAGCAGGAGGATGGCCCGTCCCAGTTCGTCGAGTCCCCAGTGATCGAGGGGAAGATCGGGCCGCAGGGTGCTCCAGCGGAGAGCCTCTTCCGCGTCCTGGGCCAGAGCTTTCTTTCCCAACCAAAAGGAGGCTCCCGCGTAGTTGCCCAGCAATTGGTTCAGATCGACAGGAGCCGCCGTGCTTCGGCAAGCCTTTTGAAACCAGCTCCAGCCGCGGGTGGAGGCGCGGGCCCTGAGAATCCGGGTCAGAAAATCGATCACGGTTCGTGGATCCAGCGAACGAAAGGTAGCGAAAACGGGAAGCTATCGTCCGCGAAACCGGAAATCTTGTCAAACGGCACAGGGGGCTGCGAATCGTGATCTGTAAAGCTTTCCGACTTGCCTGTCCCTGTGACCTTGCCGGAAGCCACGCCGGCCAGACTGTTCCACGTTTGCTGAATCAGGCAAATAGCTTGGCGGCGATGGCCAGGGTGATGGTGATGTTGATCCCCAACATGATCTCCAGCCGCAGAAGCGGACGGTCAAGCGCGGCGACTTCCTGAGCGGCGGCTTTGGCCTTGGTTTCGCTGGCCCCGGCTTCGATCAAGGCATCGTAGGTGTCGGACAGCATGAGTGCCATCAACTCTTCTCCTTCCTGCAGGTAGCTGCGATGTCCAACATCCGCATCATACCAAACCGGTCCGCAAGTCCCCGATCACGGAGTTCGGGCGCCGGTCCTCAGTTGACTGTAACGACCAGCTTCGACATCGGAGAAGGGCTTCCCGCCGGTTCGGTGGGTGAGCATTTTCTCGTAACGCCGAAAAAACGGCGGCAAGCCTTGAGACCCATTCCTTGCCATGTGTTATCGCCTGTTGCATCATGCTCAGGCTGTGCTGGCGCGTCGAAGCTGCTTCAGGCTTGGATTGTTCCTGGGAGTACTTCTCCTGCTCTTCTCCGCCGAGGGGCGGAGCGAGGAGTTCCGCCGCCTCGACCAGGAGCAGACTCCCCCCGAATTCGCCACGCTTCAAGATTGGATGGCGCGGGCGCACGAACTCCGAACCCGGATCATGGTCAGCGCCGGACTGGAACCGTTGCCTGCCAGGACGCCCCTGAATCCCCGGCTCTCCCCGCCTCTGGCGCGGGACGGCTATACGGTTCAGAACGTCAGCCTGGAGACCCTGCCCGGTTTCTACCTGACCGGAAATCTCTACCGTCCGCTGAGGATGGATCCTCCCTATCCCGCCGTCCTCGGTCCTCACGGCCATTGGAAGAACGGGAGGCTGGAGGACAGCGAGCGTTCCTCGGTCCCGGGGCGCGCCATCAACCTGGCCCGGCGCGGAGCCGTGGTCTTCACCTACTCCATGATCGGGTACGAGGAGACCAAGGGGCTCATCCCCCATCGTTTCGACGAACCCCGCTATCAGCTCTGGGGCTTCGGACCGGCGGGCCTTCAACTTTGGAACAGCCTCCGGGCCTTGGACTTCCTCACCTCCATGACCGACGTGGACCCCGGGAGGATCGGAATGACCGGGGCCTCCGGCGGCGGCACCCAGACCTTCCTGCTGATGGCGGTGGATCCCAGGATCGCGGTGGCGGCGCCCGTGAACATGATCTCGGCCCACTTCCAGGGAGGATGCATCTGCGAGAACGCTCCACTCTTGCGCCTGGATTCCATCAACACGGAGATCGGGGCCATGATGGCGCCCCGGCCTTTGATGCTGGTCTCCACCAGCGGCGACTGGACCTCCAAGACGCCGGACGTGGAGTTTCCGGCGATCCGCTCCGTCTACCGCCTCTTCGGCGCGGAAGACCGGGTTGCCAATGCCCATTTCGACTACCCGCACAATTACAACCGCGACAGCCGGGAGGCGGTCTATGGATGGTTCGGGAGATGGCTGTGGGACGAGGAGCGGCCCGGCGAAGAGCCGTTCCAGGTGGAGCCGGCCGATGCCCTGACCGCAGAGCTTCCGGCTCGGCCTCTGCCTCTGGAGGAAGTTTTCTCCAACTTCGCCGCCCGGGCCCGCGGACAGATCGAGATCCACAAGCCCGGGGATTGGAAGGAGATCTTTCGCTACCGGGAGGCCTATGGCCCCGTGCTGCGGCACACCCTTTCGGTGCCTCCTTCACCGGACCTCGTCGAGATGGAGGTTCAGCTGCCCGATCCCCATCACCGCGCCGGCCGGGCCGTCCTCGTGGTGCATCCGCGAGAAGAAGAGGAACGCGCCCGGGCTTTGGCGCACCGATACCGCGGCGACGGGCGCTTGGCGTTCCGGATCAGCCCGTATCCCCAGGTCGAGGCGCTGATGCCTCCTGAGGACGTGAATCACTGGACGACCTACAACCCGACACCGGCGTCGCGGCGGATTGACCAGGTCCGGCGGGCCTGCCGCGTCATCCTGGATCGGGGGGACGTGACAGGGCTGGACCTGGTGGGGTTGGGGGAAGCGGGGGCATGGGTCCTTCTGGGCGCCGCCACCGGACCCCGTGTCGGCAGCGTCTCGGCCGAGCTGGAGATGTTCTCCGGCGACACGGATCAGGTCTTTCTGGATCGGCTCTTCGTGCCTCTGCTGCGGCGGGCCGGGGACCTGAAAACGGCGGCAGTTCTTTTGGCCCCCGGGCAACTCACGCTCCACGGGCTGGATGAAGGGCCGTTGAAGCTTTGGTTCCAGGAGGTCTACGGGGCGGCCGGCGCATCCGGAATGCTGGAATTCCGGAACGCGCCCATCGGAAACTAGCCTGATTCGGCGGTAGAAAATAATCGAGGAGAGCCATGACCGACCCATCTCATGCGGAACAGACACAAGCAGCGCCCCGGGGATTTTGGCCCGTTCTGCGAAAACTGGGTCCCGGACTCATCATCTCCGGGTCCATCGTGGGTTCGGGAGAGCTCATTGCCACCACCACCCTCGGTGCCGAGGTCGGTTTCGTCGCTCTATGGCTCATCATCGTCAGCTGCGGCATCAAGGTGGTGGTCCAGGAGGAACTGGGCCGGTACGTGGTCTCCTCCGGGGAGACCACCCTGCAGGGATTGAACCGGGTCCCGGGACCCCGGTGGCGGGTGTCCTGGGTGGTCTGGTGCTGGTGGATCATGACCATGGGAGTCATCATCCAGGGAGGAGGCATCGTCGGCGGGGTCGGTCAGACTTTCCACCTCTTCGTGCCCCAGATCAGTGGGACGGCCTGGGCCATGGTCGCCGCGGTCACTGTGATGGCGCTTCTGTTCCGCGGGCACTACGGAAGGGTGGAGAAGATCTGTATCGGGATGGTGGTCAGCTTCACCTTCGTGACCATCGCCTGCGCCGTCCTGCTGGGTTGGACCCCCTTCGCCCCCACCACGGAAGACTTCCTCTCCGGCCTGCGGCTGGGACTTCCGGAGGGAGGAATCGCCGTCGCTTTCGCCGCCTTCGGAATCACCGGCGTTGGAGCGACGGAGTTGATCATGTACCCCTACTGGTGCCTGGAGAAGGGCTACGCGCGCTTCGTGGGCCCTCGGGAAGAGGGCGCCGTTTGGGAAGGACGGGCGCGAGGCTGGATACGGGTCATGCAGGCGGACGTGCTCATGGCCATGGTGGTCTACACCACGGCGACGGTGGCCTTCTACATCTTGGGTGCGGCGGTCCTTCACGGCATGGGGACGGTCCCGGCGGGTTACGAAATGGTCTCCACCCTGTCGAACATGTACACCTCCACCCTGGGACAGGGAGCTTTCTACCTCTTTCTGGTGGGAGCCTTCTTCGTGCTCTATTCGACTCTCTTTGCCGGCGTCGCCAGCAGCTCCCGGGTCATCACGGATTTCCTGCGATTGGTGGGAGTGGCCCGGATCGAAAATGAGAGCCAACTCCTGTTCTGGAGGCGGGTGGTGATCGTGGTGGTCCCCACGCTGTACGTCGTGCTCTACGGATTCGTGGCTCAGCCGGTCTTCATGGTGATCATCGGCGGGATCTTCCAGGCCTGCATGCTCCCCATCATCAGCTTCTCGGCCATCTACCTCCGCTACCGCCACACCGACAAGGCGATCCGGCCAAGCGTCACGGTCGACGTGCTGCTCTGGGCCTGCTCCACCGTCATGCTGCTCTTTGCCGTCTACTATGTGGCCAAGAGGCTCGGGTTGGGAGCCTGATCGACGGTTTAGTGAAGCCTATTGGGCTGGCCTTTTGAAGATGATGATGTGCTGCCGGGGCAGGAGATCCAGCGTCTCGACCCAGACCAGGGGATGCGCTGAGATCTCGCGCCGGACCTGATCCTGGCTCATCTTGTGGAGCCGGAGGATGGGAACTGTGGGGTCCTCCGCGCGGTACTCCACCAGGACCAGCCGCCCGCCCGGCTTCAGTGCGCGATAAATTCCCTGAACCATCTCCCAGGGATGGGAGAACTCGTGGTAGACGTCCACCAACAGCGCGAGGTCCACGCTTTCCGGAGAGAGTCCGGGATCCTGGATGGTGCCTCGAATGGGCTCCACATTTTCGATTTTTCTCTGGGCGGCCCGGCGGCGGATGATCTGAAGCATCTCGTCCTGAATATCGACGGCCAGCACGCGCCCTGCGGGTCCCACCCTCTGGGCCAAACGGAACGAAAAATAGCCCGAGCCGGCACCGATGTCGGCGACAGACATTCCTTTCAGGGATCCCAGAACGTCCAGCAGAGCTTCGGGCTTCTCTTCGGACTCCCGCTCGGGGCGATCCAGCCAGGAAGCGCCCTGGTGGCCCATGACCCGCGAGATCTCCCGGTCCATGTAGAACTTTCCGGTTCCGTGGGGATCGGTGCTGGTCCGGTATTCGTAGCGGGGCGGCTCGGCTCCGGCGACGCTGGAAAGCAGCAGAAGGAGGCAGGGAAAGAGTGGAAGAGGACTCGTTTTCATGGCACGCCAGTGTATCAGCAGAGGGAAGCCGGAGCCGTCGGCGGGATTTGGGAATGGGCGGTGGCGAGATGGTTCGACAGTCCTGCGCCCGGTTGATTTGGCCAGGGGGCTACGGTATAAATTTTTGAAGACCGCCGGGAAAACGGCAGCCTTGAGGCGGGATCCGCAGGCGGTTTTCGAATCGGGAGGAATTTCATGCTGAGACTCGACGCCGACAAGCCCGTATCGTTCTGCGACGGTTTCAACCGGCGCGACTTCTTCCACATCGGGGCGCTTTCCGGTTTGGGACTCAGTCTGGTCGATCTCTACAGCCTGAAGGCGCTCGGGTCCGTCGATGCCGGGAAGGACCCCATGAACTGCATCTTCCTCTTCCTGGTCGGCGGCCCCAGCCAGTTGGACACGTGGGACATGAAGCCGGATGCGCCGGCCGAGATCCGGGGTCCGTTCAAGCCCATCCCCACCAACGTGGACGGGATCCGGATCAGCGAGATCTTCCCGCGGATGGCGCGGCACGCCGACAAGTTCTCCCTGGTGCGGAGCCTTTACCACGACGCGGCCGCGGTGCATGACACCGGGCACCAGATGATGCAGACGGGCCGCCTCTTTCAGGCCGGCATGGAGCATCCGCACGCCGGCTGCGTCATCAACAAGCTCCGGGGACCTCGCGGGGCCCTGCCGGCCCACGTCCTGATCCCCCGTCCCATCGGCAAGACCGGAGGCAACATGCCCCACGGCCAGGACGCCGGATATCTGGGCCGGGCGCTGGACCCCTTCGTCCTCAACAGCGATCCCTCGCTGCCCGATTTCAAGGTGCGGGACCTCCTGCCGCCCGACTATATCTCCGCCAATCGGCTGAACCGGCGCCGTAACCTGAGAGAGATCGTGGACGGGGTCGTCGGCAACTTCGAAAACAGTGAGGACGCCCGGCTGCTGGATTCCAGTTTCCACCAGGCCTACACGCTGATTTCGTCCGACCGCGCCCGGGAGGCGTTCGACATCACCCTGGAAGACGATGCGGCTCGTGACCGTTACGGGCGCAACAAGTTCGGACAGAGCTGCCTGCTGGCCCGGCGGCTGGTGGAGCGGGGTGTCCGGTTCGTCACCGTCAACATGTTCGAGACCGTCTTCAACGAGATCACCTGGGACATCCACGGATCGGCACCCTTCAGCCCCATCAGTTGCTACTCCGATCTGGTAGGACCCATGTTCGACAACGGTTTTTCCTCCCTGGTGGAGGACCTGAAGGACCGCGGCATGTTGGAGAACACGCTGATCGTAGCCATGGGCGAGTTCGGCCGCACGCCCAAGATCAATCCGGCCGGCGGCCGCGATCACTGGCCCGGGTGCTGGACCACTGTATTCGCCGGCGGCGGCATCCAGGGCGGACGGGTCGTGGGCGAGTCGGACGAGATCGGAGCCCTGCCCAAGGATCGCCCGGTGACCCCGGCGGAGGTGGTGGCCACCGTTTACCATTTGCTCGGCGTGGACCTGGAGACGGAGCTGGACGGACCCGGAGGACGGCCCGTTCCCATCGTGGACTACAACGTCGAACCCATCCACGAGTTGATCTGAGGTCGTGGCCAAGCGGTCGCCCGTCCTCCTGCTTTTCTTACTGGCCCTTGCCGTCCTGGAGGCGGCTCCGGATA
>JAPOYZ010000419.1 GCA_026706325.1 Candidatus Aminicenantota bacterium | reverse complement strand
CCGTACCGGCTGCCGTCCCACTTGGGAAAAACATTCGGCGGCTGATGGAATGGGATTCCGCCTCCGATCTCACCATGACGACCGTCCTTTCCGGGGGGGGGGTGAAATAGGGTGAATCGTAGGGGACGCCGAATCGGGCGGTCAAGGCGGGGTAACGTCGGTTTGGATGCGGATACGAGACTTGGCGGTGTGGAGAAGGGGACTGTCACCTTCCTGCAGTCGTCACCTCCCTGCAGTCGATAACAGCAGCTAGGAGGCTATCCGAGAATTCGGTGTTGAGCGGCGTTCGTCCATGACGACGCTCATGGGTGAGGGTCTTTGGCTCGGAAGACCCTCGAATCCCGGCTTTCAAAGGCGCTGAAGTCAGTTTTGTGCTCTATTTTCGCCTCGAAAAGGGCCGATAGAGGCCCGTTTTTGACTTCGTCCACTCTTTTCCGTCCTTTTTTCACGCCCAGGCTGCTCGCTGCCCGAACTCTGGACACACCTCTCCCCGCAGGGCCGCAAAAATGATTTTCTTGAGGTTGTGGGCCGCGCAGACCAGGGAAAACTCCCCGGCCACTTTCTCCTTGCCCCGCAGCCCGAATCCCCGAAATCCCGAGTTCTTGATCTGTCCGAACACCGGCTCCACGATCGTTTTACGTCGCGCGTAGATCGTCTGGCTCTCCGGTTGCCGCATGCGCTCGTTCATGGCCCGCCGCAACGGCTCTTTCCCGTCGCTCGTGATCGTGCGCGCCGCTCCCGACTTCGACCGGCAGCAGCGACGATAGTAGACACAGGACCGGCAGACTTCGACGTCCCCTTGATACACCCGATGTCCCGTGCGACGGGCCGTCTTCAACGTCAGCAGTTGTCCGCCGGGGCAGTGAAAGCCGTCCTGCTGCTCATCGTAACGAAAGTCCGCCTTCACCAAGTGACGCTCGCTCTCGTCCAAGTCCCCCTTCCCCGGCTTCTCTCCCCGGTCCGTCGCCACGTACGCCTGTACCTGACGATCGGACACCTCCTGCAGGTTCTTCCCCGAATAGTAGCCGTTGTCCAGACTCAGCTTCTCCGGCAGACGACCCGTGGCGTCCTCCATCTCCTCCAATGCCGGTCTCACCTCCTGGGAATCGTTCGCCGCCTGGCTCACGTGCTGTCCCACGATCACCTGCGACTCGCCGTCCACGCTGATCTGCGCGTTGTAGGCGTACTCGAAGTCCCCTTTGTCCTTCATGATCCGCGCCTCGGGGTCCGCAAAGCTGATCTGCTTCTTGTCCTCGATCTCCTGACCCGGTCGCAGCTCCTCCTCCCGCGCTTCCAGCGCCTGCTTCATCTCTCGCACCTTCTTCAACCGGCGCTTCTTGTCGCGCAGGTCTTCGGGCAACTCATACCCGGTCCGCTCCTGGTACGCTTGATCCTCTTCCTCGTCACAACGCTCCGCCTGTGCCGTCAAGGCTTCGATCTCCTCGCACAGTTCCTGCTCCTTCTCCTTCAGCCGTCCGTAGCTCATCGCCTTGTGCTTCGAACTGTTCGCCTTGAACTTGGAGCCGTCCAGACTGACGTGCCCCAGACTCACCAGCCCCAGCGCCATCGCCAAGGCCACCGTCTGCTTGAAGCAGGCCCGGAAGAACTTCCCGTGGTCCTTCCGGAAATCGCTCAACACCCGGAAGTTCGGGCAGTTCCTCCCCGCGATGTACATGAACCCCAGGTCCTCCCGGCAGCGTTGCTCGATCTGACGGGAGCTGAACACCCCCCGGCTGTAGGCGTAGATCAGGATCGAGATGATCTGACGGGGCGCGTAGGCGCGCTGGCCCCGGCGGCTGTACCGGGCCTCCACTTCCGACGTGTCCAGTTGTTCGAACAGTTCCCGATAGAGGAAACACTCGTGATCCTTCGGCAACAGGTCGAATACGTTGGCCGGAAACAACTGACTCTGGTAGTAGTCTTTCGGGTAGGCTTTGAATCGCGGGGGCATCCAACACCCTCCTGATGATCAGATGCCCTGATTTTAGGGAGCGTCGGTGACAGCCCTATTCTCGGACAGCCTCCTAGCCGCTCGCCAGAGACTCCAGGAACTTCCGGGTGATCTCCTCGTAACGGTGCGGGTCCAAGTTCCAGGCCCTCCCGTGGGTGGCGCCGGGGACCTCCACGCACCGGACCAGATCCGGGCGGGACCGGGCGAGCAGTCGGCTGGTTCGGAGTGGAACGAGGGTGTCCGCGTCTCCATGGAAAACCAGCGTGGGAGCATGCAGGTGTCCCGTGTCACGGAGGTAGTTCAACTTCCTCCACGGAATCCCGAAACGCGCTCGAGCCAGGGTCTTCGCTGGGTGGTAGAAGAGCCTGGGATATCCCTGGTTGCGGGCGGCGAATTTCAATGTGGCTTCCAGGTCCAGGACCGGCGAGTCCAGAATGACTCCACGGACGGACCGAGCCAAATTCGAACGCCGCAGGAAGCTCATGACCATGCACCCGCCCATGCTGTAACCGGCCAGGATCAGGCTTCCGGCCCCGGACTCCAAGGCAAGCCGGGCGGCTCCTTCCAGATCCTCCCACTCGGTGAGTCCGTACCAATGGAGACCGTCCGGGGCGGGCTCGGCCTCCAGATCGTTCCGATACGAGATGACCAGGCCAGGAAATCCCAGGTCCGCCGCCACCTTCAGCAGGGGGTAGGAACGGAGAGCGGCGCTGGGCGGCGCGGCCCGCTTTCCGTGGACGAGGATGACCCAGGTGGAGCGGGATCCGGGCACCAGCCAGGCGGGGAATCGGCCCAGTGGAGAGTGGAATCGGAGCGGTCGGACGGGCAGCCCGAATGCATCCCCCGGGTCGTCGGGAAAGGCGAAGCTGGTGAGTCTCACGCGGGTGCCGAGCGCCAGGTCACCATGCAGAAGACGGAGGTCGCGAGTGACCTGCCGGCTCCTCAGATTCAGGATCCTTCCGGCCTGGGCGTAACCCTCCGGCCAACGCAGACCCCAGAGACCCTCCTGACGCCAGCGTCGGCTCCGGCCTGTCTCCCGGAGGACTCCCAATGTCACGCGATCCGAATAGACCTCCAATACCTCGAGGGGCCGCGCGCCTCCCCGGGCCGCCGGCTCCAGGACCCGGCGGCGGATCCGGTTGGAAAGGTGCCATGCTCCGGCCAGCCAGACCGCGGCCAGGATAGCTCCAATGAGGGCCGGCCACGCCGCGTAGGTCAGTGGGGTGTCCATCCTTTTCGATGGGCCGGAAGGGGGCCGGGAACGGCGTCCCGCGTCACCGGGCGTTACTCCGCCAGTTCCCGGTTCAGCATCTTGCGGTGTTTGGCGGACAGGGTTCGGCGACGGCGGCGGTTCTTCGGCCCCGGATCGGGCTCTTTCCGGTTCTTGAGGAAGACGGCGACCAACACGCCTCCGCAGGTCAGGACGACGAAGGGGAGGACCCAGGCCACAAGGTTGAATCCTTCAGGCTTGGGAGCGCCGTAGATTCTGGGACCGTACTCTTCTTCGTATTTCGCAAAGACCTGCTCCTCCGTCATCCCGCTGGCCAGCAATTGCTGGATGTTGGCTCTGATCTGGGGAGCAGGGCCGCACTCTTCTCCGCAGTCCGACACCAAGTGGGGGCAGTCGCAGAGGCATTTCATGTTCGACTCGATCCGCTTCAGGGCTTCCTTGTCGGAACCCAGCGCACCTGAGACGGCAAGGGCAAGTACGGCGGGAAAAAGGAACACGGCGAGCATCGAAACCATTGTATACCACGGGTTCGCGAACTGCTCCCCAACCGGTGCCCGACACCGGTACCGACTTGCGCCCGCCGGCCAGTTGCGCCATCTTGGCGGCTGACGACCATGCCGCGAACTCTGACCGTTGCCGCCGCCCAGTCCGGCCCCGTCTCCCGCTCCGAGACCCGGGGAGACGTGGTCGAACGGCTGCTCTCCCAGATGCGGGAGGCGAGCCGCCTCGGTTGCGACCTGGTGGTCTTCACCGAGGTGGCCCTGACGGCATTCTTCCCCCACTGGTACATGGAAGACCGGGACGAGATCGACGCCTGGTTCGAGCGGGAGATGCCGGGGCCGGAGACGCGGAAACTGTTCGACGAGGCCGTCCGGCTCGGAATCGGGTTCCACCTGGGCTACGCCGAGTTGACCCGGGAGGAAGGGCGAGACCGCCGTTACAACACCTCGATCCTGGTGGGCAGGGACGGCCGGATCATCGGCAAGTACCGGAAGATCCACCTCCCCGGAAACGCCGAATTCCAACCCGGGGACCGGTACCAGAACCTTGAGAAGTACTACTTCGACCGGGGCAACCTGGGGTTTCGGACCTGGCGGGCCTTCGGCGGGGTGGTGGGCCTGTGCACCTGCTACGATCGCCGCTGGCCCGAGACCTACCGGGTGCTGGCGCTGCGTGGCGCCGAGCTGATTTTGTTGGGATACAACACCCCGGACTCGTGGCCCGACCGTCCCGGCAAAGCTCCGCTGGCCCGGTTCCACAACCTGCTCTGCATGCAGGCAGGCGCCTACCAGAACGGCGCCTGGGTGGTGGGAGTCGCCAAGGCCGGCGTCGAAGCCGGGGTGAGCCAGATCGGCCAGAGCTGCATTATCTCGCCGGAGGGAGAGATCGTGGCCATGGCCACCTCCCTGGAGGACGAACTGGTAGTGGCCGAATGCGATCTGGACCAGACCGCCAGATACCGAAAACACGCTCTCAACTTCGACCAGAACCGGAGCATCCGGGACTATCGCCCCATCACCGAGAGAGCGGGAGCCGTATCTCCGGGTGAATCCCTCGACACGCCCTGATGCCGGACCTGCCCTTCCGCACTGCGGAGACGACGCCATGAGCCCATTCCTGTTCCTGTTTTGGGGACTCTTCCCGGTCCTGATCGAACCCGCCGCCTCGGCAAGTTCCGAGCAGGTCCGCCTGGACCGCAACGATCTCCTTCAATACCGGGATTCCCAGGGACAAATTCGGGCGGTCAAGAAAGCGGCGGACTGGGAACTGCGGCGGGCCGAGATCGTGCGGGGGATGCAGGCGGTGATGGGCGAGATGCCCGGCGAGAATCGGCGGGTCCCCCTGGAACCTCGGGTCGAGGAGGAGGTGGACCGCGGGACCTACGTCCGGCGCCTCATCACCTACCAGTCTGAACCGGAGTCGCGAACTCCGGCTTACCTCTGCATTCCCAAGGACGCGCTGGAGGGGAAGCGGCGGGCTCCGGCGGTGCTCTGTCTGCACGGGACCAACATGGAAGTGGGACACAAGGTCGTCGTCGAACCGGGGTCCCGGAGGGGGCGCGCCTACGCCAAGGAGCTGGCCGAGCGGGGCTACGTCACCCTTTCGCCCGCCTATCCTCACATGGCCAACTACTGGCCGAATCTGGGAGCTCTCGGCTATGTGAGCGGCACCATGAAGGCCATCTGGGACAATTCCCGCGGCCTGGACCTGCTGGCCTCCTTGCCCTACGTGGACGACTCCCGGGGGTTCGCCGGCATCGGACAGTCGTTGGGAGGGCACAACGCCATCTATACGGCGGTGCTGGACCCGCGGGTCCGGGCCGTGGTCAGCAGTTGCGGGTTCGATTCCTATCTGGACTACTACGGCGGCGACCCGGCACGCTGGTACTTCGGGAAGGGCTGGTGCCAGATCCGGTACATGCCCCGCCTGTCCAACTACCGGGGACGCCTGGAGGAGATCCCGTTCGACTTCCATGAGCTGCTGGGCGCCCTGGCTCCCCGTCCCATCTTCGTCAATGCGCCGTTGGGAGACGGCAACTTCCAATGGCGGAGCGTCGACCGTTGCGTCGCCGCGGCGAAGCCGGTCTACCGCCTCTTGGGCGATGAGAAGAACCTCATCGTCCGGCATCCCGACACCGGACACGAATTCCCGGACGAGGTCCGGCACGAAGCCTTCCGGTTCATCGATTCGGTGTTGAAGGGCAAATAGACGAATTCATCGCCACCGCTGGGCGGCGGTCTCCGCATCATGCCGGTGTCCACGAGGAATGTGGACAGGGACCGGCCCACCCTCAATCCAGCGAGATCGCGACCCGCTTGAGGACCGGGTAGCGGTCTCCGTTGTCGGACCCAAGCGTCACCCGATATTGAAGGCAGCGGTCGGTCTCCTCCACTCCGGATTTCCCCTCAAAGGGTCTCCAGACGATTCCCGGCAGCGTCTCCGGCGTGTCCGCGCTCCGCAGTTCGAAGCTCAGACGGGTGCCTGCCGGGGCGTCGGCCTGATAATCGAGAGTGGCGCCGCCGGCGGTTTGCTCCCACTGGAACACTGACGACTCGTACGTCTGCTCCCAGCGGCGATGGGCAATGTGGCCCATGTCCTGGTCCCCCATCCAGTGGGGCCCGATGGTGGGCAGGAGCTGGACGCGGGGATCGGCGAAGCGGTTGCCGTCGTTGTAATAGACCCGGGAATTGGAGTGGTGGTCGCCGTCCTTGGTATGGCACGACACGGCCACGTCCAGGAGTCCGTCCCGGTCGAAATCACCCGCCAGGGCGTCGTGGGCCGAATCGCAGATGAGGATGGTCCGGTTCCGGGTTTCCAGACCATCGGGTCCTCCCCAGTAGAGGTAACAGGGAAGGGACTCGCGGGTGAGCTCGGCGTGGTAGTGGGGAGAGAAGACGTCCAGGTACCCGTCGCCGTCCCAGTCGGCCACGGCCAGGCCGATGGGGGTGAAGCCGGGAAGCCACTGGCTGTTCCAGAATCGGAAGCCCGCTTGCGAGCCCCAGAAGATGAGGCTCCCCGTGTCGTGGTGCCCGGCCGGCTTGTCGTAGTAGCTTCCCACCAGCAGGTCCAGGAAGCCGTCCTGGTTGAGGTCCGCCGTTTCCAGGCTGATGGGCATGGGGGAATCCAGGCCTCCCTGCCGTTTCACGTCGAACCCTCCGGGACCGCCCCAGAAGACCCTGACTCGGTCCGCGAGACTGGAGTGGACGGTGACGTCGAGCCACCCGTCCCGGTTGAAATCGGCCACCAGGCATCCGGTGGACCGTCCCGGCGAGGGGATGGCTGTTCTGCGGCTGCCGTCGAACCCCCGTTTTGTCCCGTAGTGGATGACCAGTTCTTCGGAGGTCTCCGGGTCCCGGTCCT
>JAPOYZ010000241.1:2510-7049 GCA_026706325.1 Candidatus Aminicenantota bacterium | reverse complement strand
AGTCCGCGCCTGTGCAGGGACGGTCGAATGCCGTGACGACTTTTACCACGGGCTGCTAGAGGCCCAGGAGCCGGCCGATCTGCTCCTTGTCGGGCGGCACCTGGACCGGGGCGTTGGCGTACGTGGATCGGATCTTGCCGTGTTTGTCGACGATCCGGTTCTTGTAGGCAGCGTGCTCGTAGAGGCTGTCCAAGTGGTAGTTGACCGTGTAGTCGGGGTCCTTGAGCTGGTGCCCCGTCAGTATGGCCACGACGTTCTCGCCAGGGTCGATGGTCACCTCGGGGCGCTCCTCGCTGCCGGCGTCCAGCAAGCGCTTGAGGCCCGCCACCGTGGTGGCCGAAGCGGGTTCGCACCCGATCCCGTCCCGCCCCAGAATCGCCTTGGCGTCTGCGATTTCCTGCTCCGTCACCTCGTCGCACCAGCCGTCGGAGAACTGGAGGGCCCGGACTGCCTTCTTCCAACTGATGGGCTGACCGATCTTGATGGCGCTGGCCAGGGTCCACGCGTCGTTGACCGGGACCAGTTCCTGAGAACTGGTCACCAAAGTCCGATAGAGAGGGTCGGCTCCTTCGGCCTGGATGATGGTGATTCTGGGAATCCTGTCGATCATTCCCAACTCTTTCAACTCCATCAGGACCTTGCCGTAGGAGGAGCTGTTTCCCAGATTGCCGCCGGGCACCACGATCCGGTCCGGACTCTGCCATTCCAGTTGATCCAGCAGCTCCAGGATCACCGTCTTCTGGCCCTCCAGTCGGAAGGGGTTGATGGAGTTCATCAGGTAGAGGTCGGTTTCGGCGGCCAGTTCCTGAACCAGCTTCATGGCGATGTCGAAGTTGCCCTGGATCTGCAGCGTCAAGGCGCCGTAGTCCAGAGCCTGGGCCAGCTTGCCGAATGCGATCTGGCCCTCGGGAAGGAAGACGACGGATCGCAGACCCGCCCGGGCGCAATAGGCGGCCATGGAGGCCGACGTGTTTCCGGTTGAAGCGCAGCCGACAACCTCGGCGCCAAGCCGGATCGCTTGGGAGACGGCCGCGGTCATGCCGTAGTCCTTGAACGATCCGCTGGGATTCCAGCCCAAATTTTTCACCCGCAGCCGATCCAGGCCCACGTATTCGGCGCACCGGGGGGCGTCCAGGATGGGGTTGTTTCCCTCCCCCATCGTCACCACCCGGTCCAGGTCGCCGGCTTCGAAGGGGAGCAGTTCTCGATATCGCCACACTCCGCTCACGTCGAGGGGGCGATTCGAGAGGCGCCTCCTCAAGAAGCGCTCCCTGAGGGAATCCACCTCGAACCGGCTGAAGTCATAGACGATGTCCAACAGGTCCCGGCAATGGGGGCACTGATAGAGCTTTTCCCGGATGGGAAACTCCCGGAGGCAGGAGTCATTGATGCAGCGGAAGTGAAACCACTCGCTCATTCGGCCAAAAGGTGACGGATTCGGCTCACGACTTCGGGAGAGTTCCAGACGTACATTCCCACATGGTGCAACGCCAGTCTTCCACGAGCGTCGACGATCAGTGTGGTGGGCAGGCCGATGACCTGAAAACGTCCCTGCAGGATCCGGTCAGGATCCGACAGCAGCAGGAAGGGATAGTCGGCGCCGGTCTCTTCGAGAAATGTCCGGACAGCTCCGGGGTCCTCCCAACTGACGGCGGCAATCGCCAGGCCTTCCTTGGAAAGCCGCCGGTGCAGGTCGGCCAGGTAGGGCATCTCGAGACGGCAGGGTCCGCACCACGTGGCCCAGGCGTTGATCAACAGGGCTTTGCCCTTCAGTCCCCGCAAGGGGACCCGCTCTCCGTCGAGAGTCGCCAGCGATCCGGAAAGATCCAGACGCGGCCGCTCGCCGGCGGGGATCCATGACCTGTCGAGAAAGCCTTGCGAACCGGCGGCCTCCAAGCCACAGACCGGAAGCGTTGCCGAAACCGCCAGCGCCATCACGAGGACGGCGCTTCCGTAGACGCCGATTCTTCTACCCGTCCGGATGCCCATTTCCACCAACACTATAGCAGCCCGGCAGGGGAGGAGCGCCCGTAGTAGACTGTGCGGGCCGCGGGAACCGGGGCATGAATTCGGTCCTGTCCCGGACAACTGCGCGGATTTCGCCATGAAAGTGTCGCTGTTCGTGACTTGCCTGGTGGATCAGGTCTTTCCCCAGGTGGGGCTCAGCACCCTTAGGATCCTGAATCGGCTGGGGGTGGAAGTCGATTTCGACGAACGCCAGGCGTGTTGCGGCCAACCGGCGTTCAACAGCGGTCATTCCGACGAGAGCCGCACCGTGGCCCGCGGATTCCTGGAGGCTTACGCCGGCAGCGGCCCCGTCGTGGTGCCTTCCGGATCGTGCGCCACCATGCTCAAGGTGTTTGTGCCGACTCTCTTCCCGCCCGACTCGCGGGACGGCCGGTTGGCCCGGGAGATCGCCGGGAGGACCTACGAGCTGTCCGACTTCCTGGTTTCGGTGCTGGGGGTGACGCGGACCGGCGCCCGTTTCCCGGAGGCCGTCACCTACCACGACTCCTGTCACCAGCTTCGGGAACTGGGGATCGCCCGGCAGCCGCGCCTCCTGATCCAGGGCGTCGATGGAGTCCGCTTCCGGGAAATGCCCAATGCCGCCCGGTGTTGCGGGTTCGGCGGAACCTTCTCAGTCAAGTTCGCCGACGTTTCCGCGGCCATCGGAGAGGACAAGGTGGAGACGATTCACCAGTCGGGGGCCCGCTACGTGGTGGCCAACGACGTCAGTTGCCTGATGCACATCGGCGGACTGCTGCAGCGCCGGGGGTCCCAGGTCCGGACCTTGCATCTGGCCGAACTGCTGGCCAAGTTCGAGGAGTAGTTGGATGCAGCTCAGGATCCGGCCCAACACCTCGGCCGTCTTGTCCGACGCCACCCTCCAAGCCAACCTGAAACCGGCGCTGGAAAAGTCTCTCCTGTCCCGGGATCGCGCCGTCGCGGAGGTCTCCAACTGGGAAGAGCTCCGTCAGCATGCCCACGACGTCAAGGCTCATACCCTCTCCCGCCTCGATCGCTATCTGCAGGAGTTGGAGCGGAAGGTCATGGCTCAGGGCGGCAAGGTGGTCTGGGCCGACACCGGAGCCGAGGCGCTGGAGTTCATCGTCGGCCTGCTCCAGGAGCGCGAGATCAAGAAGGTGGCCAAGAGCAAGACCATGCTGGGAGAGGAGATCCATCTCAACGAAGAGCTGGAGAAGGCCCAGTTCGACCCGGTGGAAACGGACCTGGGCGAGTACATCATCCAGCTCTCCCGGGAGACGCCCTTTCACATCGTGACTCCGGCCCTGCACAAGTCGAAGGAGGAAGTGGTCGAGCTTTTCGGCCGCGAGTTGGACATGCCTCCCACCGACGACGTGGAGGCGATCACAGCCACCGCGAGGGCCGTCCTGAGACGCCATTTCCTGACGGCCGGCGCCGGGATCACCGGCGTGAACTTCGGCGTCGCCGAAACCGGAACGCTGGTGGTGGTGGAAAACGAGGGGAACGTTCGGCTCTGCGCGTCCCTGCCGGAGGTCCACATCGCCATCATGGGCATCGAGAAGGTGATTCCGCGGGCCCGCGACCTGGCGGTGTTCCTGAAGCTCCTCTCCCGGAGCGCCACCGGGCAAAAGAGCACCAGCTACGTCAATTTCATCAACGGGCCCCGCCGGGAGGGAGAGTGGGACGGCCCGCGGGAATTCTACCTGGTGCTGGTGGACAACGGCCGGAGCCGGATTCTGGCCGACCCGGAATTGAGACAGACGCTGGCCTGCATCCGCTGCGGCGCCTGCCTGAACGTCTGCCCCGTGTACCAGCGGATCGGCGGACACGCTTACGGGTCCACCTACCAGGGGCCGATCGGCGCCATTTTGACTCCCCAACTGACCTCGGCGGAGGAGGCGCCCGAACACCCCTTCGCGTCCTCGCTCTGCGGCGCCTGCTACGAGACCTGTCCGGTCAAGATCGAGATTCCGCACATCCTGTTGAAGCTGCGGGAACGGGTCCAGCGGAGCCGGAACCGCCTGGCCCGGCATCTGCCGCTGGAGGCCTGGGCCATGCAGTTCTGGGCCTGGGCCATGAGCTCTCCCAGCCGGTATGGATTCCTGGGCAAACTGGTGCGCCGGGTGCAGCCCTACTTCGTGCGGGAGGGGCGAATGCGGGTGCCGGTACCCCCGTTCAGCGGGTGGGACCGGTACCGGGATCTGCCGCCGCTTCCCGAAAAGAGTTTCCGGGAGCAGTTCCATGCGCTGAACAAGGAGGAGAAGTGAGTCGCCCGCGGATCCTGCAGAAGGTTCGTTCGGCCTGCGGCGCCGGCGCGCCGGTTCCGCTCCCCGCCGGATATCCCGAGGCCCCCAGGTTCCAGGATCCGGTGGAGGTCTTCCGCCGGGAATTGGAGGCGGTGGGAGGCGTGTTTCTGGATGCCCGGAACCGGAATCCGGCGGAGGTGCTCTCCCAGGTCCTGGAGCAGACGGGCCATACCGAGGTCTTCTGGGAAGAAGAGAAGATCTTCATCAAGCACGGCTTGCCCTACAGGCTGCGCCTGCCCGAGTCATT
>JAPOYZ010000241.1:0-2500 GCA_026706325.1 Candidatus Aminicenantota bacterium | reverse complement strand
CTGCTCCACCCCCAACCTGGTCTTCAGCTACCACGACCAGGGACGGGTCCGGCTCCCCATCACGCTGGCTGCCCGCTCCATCGAGCTGGACCGGTTGGCCGCGATTCCCGTCTCCGCCTCCAGTGCGGCGTTCGGCATCGCCGAGACCGGGACCGTGGTGCAGACGGTCGGGCCTGGCCGCGGACGGCTGCTCAATGTTCTTCCCGAGACCCACATCGTGTTTCTGGCGCATGGGGACCTCCTCTCCAACATGGATCAGCTCTTCGAAAGGATTCGGCCCGGAGAGAAGGGGAGCGCGCTCACCCTGGTCACGGGGCCGAGCCGGACCGCGGACATCGGAAAAGTGTTGGTCAAGGGGATGCACGGTCCCCGAAGGTGGTTCGTGATCCTGACGGAAGGTGGCGGATGAGCCGGAGTGGCGCGAAGATGGCTGCGGGCCGGCACACCATCGTCAAGCGGCTGCACTTTTGCTACGGACACCGGTTGTTGGACTACGACGGCAAGTGCGCCCACGCCCATGGACACAATGGAGTCCTGGAAATCGAGCTCTCCAGCCGTGAGTTGGACCATCGCGGCATGGTCTACGACTTCGGAGACGTGAAGAAAGAAGTCGCGCGCTTCATCGACGGGCAGTTGGATCACCGGATGCTGCTGCGGGAGGACGATCCCCTCATCGAAGCGTTGCGCAAGGTGGGGGAGAACCCCTTCGTGATGAAGGCGAATCCCACCGCAGAGAACATCGCCAAGCTCATTTTCCACGAAGCCCGGGCGAGCCGCCTGCCGGTGACGGCGGTTCGGCTCTGGGAAACGCATGACGCCTACGCCGAGTATCGCGGGGATGACTGATCGAACCGCTGTCCTGGTGAGCGGCGGACTGGACAGTTGCGTGATGCTGGTCATGCTGACCCGGCCGGCTCAAAGGGTCAGTCCCGTATACGTCAAATGCGGCCTGGTCTGGGAAAGCGAGGAACTGGAGCGTCTGGACGCTTTCCTGCAAGCCGTGGCTCATCCCCGAATCGACCCGGTGCAGGTTCTGGATCTGCCCATGAGCGACGTCTACGGCGGGTTGTGGCATAGCTCCGGCGCCGGGATTCCCGGCTACCATGAGCCGGACGAGCGGTGGGAGATTCCGGGGAGGAACCTGGTTCTCCTGGTCAAGGCGGCGGTGTGGTGCCGCCTCAACTCCGTGGGCAGCATCGCTTTGGGCATCCTGGGCACCAATCCCTTCTCCGACGCCACACCCGAATTCTTCGAGGGCCTGGAACATACGCTGAGCCGCGGCCTGGATTTCCCGCTGCGTCTCCTGCGGCCCCTCGCGGGCATGTCCAAAGCCGAAGTGATCCGGTTGGGACGGGACCTGCCCTTGGAGTTGACTCTCAGTTGTGCCGAGTCGCGGGCCGGAGTGCACTGCGGCGTCTGCGGGAAGTGCAAGGAACGGATCGACGCCTTTGCCGAGTCAGGGGTGCCCGATCCTACGGCCTACGCGGCTCCCCCGCCGGTTTGAAACCGGCGGATTCGGCCGCCCGCCCCGCGGTTCTCCCGCTAGAATCTTCCCCTCCGCCGTTCCCTGGAGGGCATGATCTCCAGGCAGGTGGTCCACCATCCGGTCCGGGCGGTCTCAACGAATTCCTCCGGCAGCCCTTCGTCGCGCATCTCCCGGGCCAGTCGCCGGTGATCGTATCGGAGCGGCCGGAATTCGTATCGGACACCGTGGCCGTCGAATTCAAGGACGGTGTACCAGACGTTGGTGCGTCCGTCGTTCTCGGGGCGGCCGATGACTCCGACGTTGAAGAAGTGTTTCTGGCCGGGCAGCTCCCGGTGCCACTTCAATCCCGTATGGGTGCAACAGAGGATGTCCGCTCCGGCGCGGTCCAGAAAACCGGAAAGCAGATGGTCGGGCGACGTGCTGTCCCACAGGAACTCGTTCACCTGGCGGGGAGACCCGTGGCACAGGCGGACCTTCAGCGGGCCCAGTCCGAAGGAGAGGCGGGACGGGAGGGTTCCCAGCCACTTCTTGTTCTCCCGGGAAGTGTTCCGGAAGGTGTAGTCGTAGCTGATGCGGGCGAAATGGTTGTCGGCGGGGTCGGTGTAGCCGCAGCCGCAGTCCTCATTGCCCTGCGCCAGCGAAATGTCGTAGTTTCCCGCGATGCATTGGATCTCGCGGGACCGCAGAAGGGGAAAGGACCGATCCGGATGGGGTCCGACGCCCCCCATGTCTCCCAGGCAGAAGATGGCGCCGACATGGGACGCGCGGCATTCCCGCACCAGTTCGCCGAGCGCCAGGTAGTTGTTGTAGACGCCTCCGAAAAGCGCGACTCTCCGATAATTCTTGTTCATAAGGAGCGACTTCCAATTACCCATTCTTCCGCCGCCGCTTTGCTCCGCGGGAGTTCGGCGGTTGGAAAACCGCCGCTTGTCTGTTAGTTCTTGTCCCTCTTTCTTCTTGGGGGGTACAGATTGTGGGGAAAGCAAAGAGGGAGCACCCTGTGGGAAATCTCTG
>JAPOYZ010000551.1 GCA_026706325.1 Candidatus Aminicenantota bacterium | reverse complement strand
CTCGGTGCCGGAAAGTCCTGAGTACATCGAAATTGTATCGTTATACGACTCAGTGTGCTACTACCTCATCATCTATGAGATCGCTACGATCGTCGGTCCCCACGCCTCGTCCGGGTTCGTGTCAATGAACTGTTCGATGCCGGCGCTGGAGCGAAATCCAGTGAAATCGGACACATCCGGCCTTACAGCTTGTGACGCTTTCCCTCCGTTGACGAATGTGTGATGCAGTACATCCTGTGCCAGATCGCTCGTAGTGACCCCGTTTCGGGCCCACTGCGGCAGTCGTCCCCGCGCGCGTTTTCGCAACCACGGTAAATACCGTGTGAACAGCATCTCGATGGCTGAGACTCTGCCTTGTCGTACCCGATCCAAGAGACTGTGCTGGGAACTGCCACCTTGCGGAGTATTGTCCCTCCACCGCTTCGATGATGGGGACATGAAAACCCGGCTTAGGAAATCAAGGCAAACGCGTCGATCCCATAAGGAAGCGGTCGCACTCCCGGGCGGCTTCCCGGCCTTCCCGGATGGCCCAGACCACCAGGCTCTGCCCCCGCCGGACGTCGCCGGCGGCGAAGATGCCCGGCATGGTGGTGGCATAGTCGCTGGTGGCGGCCTTGATGTTGGAACGGGGGTCCCGTTCCAATCCCAGTTGATCGGGGAGACGATCCTCGGGTCCCAGGAATCCCATGGCCAGCAGGACCAGTTGGGCGGGCCACACTTGCTCGGTTCCCGGAATCCGTTCGAACGACGGTCTCGCGCCGTTTCGCGACCACCGGATTCCCACGGTGTGGACCTCCTGCAGGCGTCCCGAGGCGTCCCCCTCCATCCTCACGGTCATGATGGAGAAGCGGCGGGGGTCCGCTCCGAAGAGGGCGGCGGCCTCCTCCTGCCCGTAGTCCATGCGGTAGATCCGGGGCCACTGGGGCCAGGGGTTGTCCGGGGCCCGGCTGTCGGGCGGCCGGGGAAGGATTTCGAACTGGACCAGACTGCGGCAACCGTGGCGCAGGGCGGTTCCCACGCAGTCGGTTCCCGTGTCTCCGCCCCCGATGACGATGACGTCCTTGTCCCGGGCGGAGATATATCGCCCGTCCTCGAGATTGCTGTCCAGCAGGCTCTTGGCGTTGGCGTGCAGATAGTCCATGGCGAAGTGGACGCCGTCCAGATCGCGCCCCTCCACCGGCAGGTCCCTGGGCTTGGTGGCGCCGCAACAGAGGACGGCCGCATCGAATTCGTCCCTCAGCCTGGAGGCCGGGAAGTTGCCGCCCACGTCCATCCCGGTGAGGAAGCGGACGCCCTCCGCCGCCAGGAGCTCGACGCGGCGCCACACCACTTCCTTGTCCAGCTTCATGGCCGGGATGCCGTAGGTCAGGAGCCCCCCGATCCGGTCCGCGCGCTCCAGGACGATGATCTCGTGCCCGGCCTGGTTGAGCTGGTCGGCGCAGGCCAGACCCGCCGGTCCCGACCCCACGATGGCGACCTTCTTGCCGGTCCGGCGGGAAGGAGGGCGGGGGACGATCCAACCCTCTTCGAATCCGCGGTCGACGATGGAGCACTCGATGCTCTTGATGGTGACCGGCGGCTCGATGATGCCCAGGACGCAGGAGCCCTCGCACGGAGCGGGACAGACCCGTCCCGTGAACTCGGGAAAGTTGTTGGTCTTGTGGAGGCGCTCCAGGGCTTCCCGCCAGAGCCCCCGGTAGACGAGATCGTTCCACTCCGGGATCAGGTTGTGGATGGGGCAGCCGGTGGCCATCCCGCCCATCACCTCCCCCGTGTGGCAAAAGGGGACACCGCAGTCCATGCAGCGCGCTCCCTGGCGCTTCAGAGCGGAATCGGGCAGATGCTCGTGGAACTCCCGCCAGGTTCCGACCCGTTCGCCGGGTGTCAGGACCGGAAGCGGCTCCCGCTCATATTCCATGAAGCCGGTGGGCTTACCCATCTGCTCCTCTTGTCATGCTCTCCGAATTTGCGGACTCGGCGACTGCTATCGGCCGTCGGCGCGGGCCTTGTCGCGGGCGTTAACCTGGAAGGCCGCCATGACCACCTCCGAATCGGAGAGGCCCCGGCCCTTCATCTGTTCCCGGGTTTCGACCACGCGGCGGTAGTCGGCCGGGTAGATCTTGACGAACCTGGAGGCCATGGGCGTTCCGGAGGAGAGCAGTTGCCATCCGACCTCGCTCCCGGTCAGCTCCACGTGCCGGCGCACCATGCGACCCAGGATCTCCCGGTCTTCGGTGTCGTCCAGCGGCAGCAGTTCCACCATCTCTTGATTGCAGAGGGACGAGAATTCCCCCGAGTCGTCCAGGACGTAGGCGATGCCTCCGGACATGCCGGCGGCGAAGTTCCGGCCGGTGGGACCCAGGACGACCACGCAACCGCCGGTCATGTACTCGCAGCCGTGGTCGCCGACTCCCTCGACGACGGCCCGGACTCCGCTGTTGCGGACGCAGAACCGCTCTCCGGCCAAACCGCGAATATAGGCCTCACCTGAAGTGGCCCCATAGAAGGCCACGTTGCCGACGATGACGTTCTCCTGCGCCACGAAGACCGATTCACGGGGAGGCCGGACGATGATCCTGCCTCCGGAGAGCCCCTTCCCGATATAGTCGTTGGCGTCCCCCTCCAGGCTCAGGGTCATGCCCCGCGGAACGAAGGCTCCGAAGCTCTGGCCGGCGGAGCCGCGAAAACGAAGCTGGATGGTGTCCTCCGGCAGTCCCTTCCTCCCGTAACGCCTGGTGAGTTCGGACCCCACCATGGTGCCGACAGTCCGGTTCACGTTTGCGATGGGCAAGCTCTCGGAAACGGGTTCTGCCCGTTCCAGCGCCGGCCGGCACAGGTCCAGCAGCCGGGTTCGATCCAGGGCGGCGTCCAACTTGTGGTCCTGAGGGATCTGGCAGAACCGCCCCACGGTGGAGGGCACCTCCGGCCGGTAGAGGATCCGGGAGAAATCCAGGCCCTGCGTCTTCCAGTGGTCGACCGCGTCCCGGACGCCCAGCTTGTCGCTCCGGCCGATCATCTCGTCGATGCTGCGAAAACCCAGGCTCGCCATGAGCTCCCGGGCCTCCTGGGCCACGAAACGCATGAAGTTCACCACGTGGGCCGGATCTCCGGTGAATTTCTTCCGGAGTTCGGGATCCTGCGTGGCCACACCCACCGGGCAGGTGTTCAGGTGACAGACCCGCATCATGACGCAACCCAGGACCACCAGGGGCGCGGTGGCGAAACCGAACTCCTCGGCGCCCAGCAGAGCGGCCACCACCACGTCCCGCCCCGTCTTGAGCTGGCCGTCCACCTCCACCACGATCCGGCTTCGCAGGTCGTTGACCAACAACACCTGGTGGGTCTCGGCCAGCCCCAGCTCCCAGGGGATCCCGGCGTGCTTGATGCTGGTCAGGGGCGAGGCTCCGGTGCCCCCGTCGTGGCCACTGATGAGGACGACGTCCGCTCTCCCCTTGGAGACGCCGGCGGCGATGGTGCCCACGCCCACTTCGGCCACCAGCTTCACGCTGATCCGGGCCTCGTGGTTGGCGTTCTTCAAGTCGTGAATCAGCGCGGCCAGGTCTTCGATGGAGTAGATGTCGTGGTGCGGAGGCGGCGAGATCAGGCCCACGCCGGGCGTGGAATGCCGCACCTGGGCGATCCAGGGATAAACCTTGTGCCCCGGAAGCTGCCCCCCCTCCCCCGGCTTGGCCCCCTGGGCCATCTTGATCTGGAGTTCCTTGGAGTTGACCAGGTATTCGCTGGTCACTCCGAAGCGTCCCGAGGCCACCTGTTTGATGGCGCTGTTGCGGGAATCGCCGTTGGGATCGGGGACATAGCGCTTGGGGTCCTCACCCCCCTCGCCGGTGTTGCTCTTCCCGCCGATCCGGTTCATGGCAACGGCCAACGACTCGTGGGCCTCCTGGCTGATGGAGCCGTAGGACATGGCGCCGGTCTTGAACCGCTTCATGATGGCCTCGACCGGCTCGACCTCGTGGAGGGGAACCGGTTGGTCGGAGCGCTCCAGGCGGAACAGTCCCCGCAACGTGCACAGCCTCCGGGTCTGGTCGTTGACCAGCCGGCTGTAATCCCGGTACGCGTCCTCGTCGTCGTTGCGGCAGGCGTATTGCAACCGGTGGACGGTCTGAGGATTGAAGAGATGGTGTTCGCCGTTTCGCCGCCACTGATACTGGCCACCCGACTCCAGAGGACCCTCGATCTGTTCCTCCCCGATCCAGGCCCGCTCGTGGAGGTGCCGGATTTCCGTCTCCAGAACCTCCAGGCCGACGCCGCCCACACGCGACGGGGTGCCGGTGAAGTAACGGTCCACGACAGTGGAATCCAGGCCCACCGCCTCGAAGATCTGGGCGCCCCGATAACTCTGGACCGTGGAGATGCCCATCTTGGACATGACCTTGACCACACCCTTGTTGACCGCCTTGACGTAGTTCTGCCGGCACTTTTCGTACGACTGGTCCGTCACGATCCCATCCCGGATCATGCCCCGGATGGTCTCCAGGGCCAGATAGGGATGCACGGCGCCGGCGCCGTAGCCGATGAGCAGGGAAAAGTGGTGGATCTCCCGCGGTTCTCCGCTCTCCACCACCAGGGAGGCCCGCGTCCTCAGCCCTTCCCGGATCAGGTGGTGGTGAACGCCCGAGACCGCCAGCAGGGCAGGAATCGGAGCCTCGGCGGGGCCGCCGTCCCGATCCGAGAGGACCAGGATGTCGCTGCCCGACGAGACCGCCGCCGCGGCCCCGCGGCAGAGCCGGTCCATGGCCTGCTCCAGATTCTCTTCCCGGACCTTCAGAAAGGCGGGCAGAACCGTGGTCCGGAACCCGCCAGGACCGGCGCCGTCGAGCCGGCGCAACTTCTCCATCCGCACGCCGTCCAGGATGGGAGAGGCCACCCTGATCTGGCGAGCCGACCGGGGCCCGGGATCCAACAGGTTCTCTTCCGATCCCAGGTGGGTGTCCAGGGACATGATCAAGGCCTCCCGGATGGCGTCCACGGGAGGATTGGTCACCTGGGCGAAGAGCTGCTTGAAATAGTTGTAGAGAAGCTGGGGCCGGTCCGACAGCGGAGCCAGCGGCGTGTCGGTTCCCATGGAACCCACGGCCTCGTGTCCATCCGAGGCCATGGGAGCGATGAGCAGCCGCAAGTCCTCGTTGGTGTATCCGAAGAGGTGTTGCTGCCGGCGGAGCTGATCCCGTCCCAGGGACGGAGGACGCGGCCCCTGAGGACAGAAATCGAGAGGCAACAGGTTTTCCCGGAGCCACTTGCGGTAGGGCCTGGCCACCGAGACGTTCCGCTTGAGTTCTCCGTCCGAGATGATTCGTCCCTCCACCGCGTCCACCAGAAACATGCGGCCGGGCTGAAGGCGCCCCTTGCGGAGAACCTGTTGAGGCGGCACGTCCAGCACCCCCACCTCGGAGGCAAGGATCACCTGTCCGTCCGTGGTGACCGAGTAGCGGGAGGGACGCAGTCCGTTGCGGTCCAGCACGGCGCCGGCGCGCAGACCGTCGGTGAAGGCGATGGACGCGGGCCCGTCCCAGGGTTCCATCAGGCAGGAGTGGTACTCGTAGAAGGCCCGCTTCGCCGGGTTCATGTCCGGGTCCCCGCTCCAGGGCTCCGGAATCATCATCATCATGGAATGGGGCAGGGTCCGCCCGGTCATGTAGAGCATCTCGAGGGCATTGTCGAACATGGCCGAGTCGCTGCCGTCGGGATCGATGACCGGCAGCACCTTCGCCAGATCGGGTCCCAGCAGATCCGATTCGAACAGGGCTTCGCGAGCCCGCATCCAGTTGACGTTCCCCTGCAGCGTGTTGATCTCCCCGTTGTGGCAGAGGTAGCGGTAGGGATGGGCCCGGCTCCAGTTGGGAAAGGTGTTGGTGCTGAAGCGGGAATGGACCATGGCCAGTCCGGTCTCGAGTGTCGGCTCCACCAGGTCCGGGTAGAAGCTGGTCATCTGGTCGGCCCGGAGCATCCCCTTGTACACCACCGTCCGGGAGGAGAGGCTGGCCACGTAGAACATCTCCTTGCGGAGGATGTTCGAGGCTCGAACCCGATTCTCCGCGCGCCGCCGAATGACGTAGAGCTTTCGTTCCAGGTCCTGTCCAGGCTCCGTCTCCCGAGCGCCGATGAAGAGCTGGCGAATCACGGGTTGGCAGGCTCTCGCAGTCGGTCCCAACAGAGAATTGTCGACTGGAACCGTCCGCCAGCACAGGACTTCCTGGCCTTCCTCCCGGACCACGCCGTCCAAGATCCGCTCGCACTCGAGGCGCGCTCCGGCCCGATCGGGGAGGAAGATCATGCCGACGCCATAGGTTCCCTGGGCGGGCAGCCCGACTCCCGAATCGGCACAGACGTCCTCGAAGAAACGGTGGGGCGTCTGCAGCAGAATCCCGGCTCCGTCCCCCGTGTTCTCCTCGCAGCCGCACGCTCCCCGGTGATTCAGGTTGAGGAGCATCTGGATGCCCATCTCCACGAATTCATGGGAGACGCGGCTCTTCATATCCACCAGGAACCCGATGCCGCACGCGTCGTGCTCGAAGCGCGGATCGTAGAGCCCCTCTTGCCGCGGAAATGCCCGGCGAGTCAAGATGTCCCCCCGGTGCGGACCCCGGCGGAACCGCCTCGGGGTGCGTGCCGCTGACCCGATGCCGGAAGTTTCTTACCGCCGGCCAGCCTCGCGGAGCGGTCCTTGCCGTTGTGGTTCCCGGAGTTTTTCAGGAGGTCCATGAAGCGGTGGGCGGCCAGACTCAAACGGGCGTGGCGCCGAATGATGACTCCCAGGGGCCGGACCATGCCCGGCTCGACCAGAGGCACCGCGGCGAGCGTTCCCGACCGGACTTCCCGCATCAACGTGGGTTCGGGCAACAGGGCCACCCCGGCCCCCACTTCCACGGCTTCCTTGATGTTCTCGATGTTGTCGAACTCCAGCACCACGTTCACGGCCACTCCCTGCTCCCGCAGGAAACGATCGACCTCGCGCCGAATCACCAGCCCTTTCTCGAAACCGATGTAGCTCTCCTTGGCATGATCCCCGGGGTGAACCCGCGTCAGATTGG
>JAPOYZ010000027.1 GCA_026706325.1 Candidatus Aminicenantota bacterium | reverse complement strand
GGCGATGACGACGTAGTCCACGTCCTTCATCCCCAGCAGGTCCTGGTGGTGGACTTGCTCCACGGCGCGCCCTCCCGCCTTCGAAATCCGATCCTGGAACTTTTTCGCCCGCGACCGGTAAACGTCCGACACGGCCACGACCTCGACGTTGGCGCTCTCGGACATCTTCAGGAGCTTGGGCAGGTGGTGGCTCCCGGCAATCTTTCCGCAACCGATGATGCCGATGCGAAGCCGGTGATTGGCCCCTCGGACCCGCCCGTAGCTTCGCGCCGAGAGAGCGGCGGCAGTGAGTGCGGTTCTCCGAAAAAATCCCCGTCGATTGAGCTCTGATTGGTTGCGTGGCATAGCCCGACCACTATAGTCCCGGCCGCCGACAAAAAGGAAGGAATGGGAGCGGGGACATTCCTGTCCCCGAATTGGCGGCGGTTTTCATACCACCGATTGAGAACGGCGACTTTCCTGTCGCCGATCAAAGGGGCAGGGGGGGACGGAGTTCCCACTCTACATTTTCCGGCAAGAAGAGCAGGCGGTAAGAAAACCGCCTGTCCCAGTGGGCGGTAAGAAAACCGCCCCTCCGCGGCAACCTAACTGAAGACCCGGCCCCCGCAGACGTTGATGCACTGGCCGTTGATGCCCCGGGCTTCGTCCCGGGCCAGTTGGACGGCCAGAATCGCCACCTCTTCCGGTTCCAGGCGCCGGCCCAGCGGAGTGGATTCCCGCTCCAGTTGTTCGAAGCTGACCCCCAGCCTCTCGGAGTCGTACTCCAGCCGCCGGTCGTTGAGGCGGGAGCGGGTCACGCCGGGGCACACGGCGTTGGCGGTGATGCCGTGGGTGGCTGCCTCCACGGCCGTGCTGCGGGTCAGCCCCAAAAGACCGTGCTTGCTCACCCCGTAGGCGGCTCCGTGCTCACTCCCGATCCTGCCCGCGATGGACGAGATGTTGATGATCCGGCCCCAACCTCGCTCCATCATGGAGGGAAGCACCAGCCTCGTGAAGAGGTAGGGCGCCGTCAGGTTGATCATGAGTGTCAGGTCCCAGAAGTCGTCGTCGAAATCGACCAGGGGCTTGGGGTTCTGACTGCTTCCGACACCGGCGTTGTTGACCAGGATTTCGACGGGTCCCCAGCCTTCGGCAACGGTCCGGACGATGCGGGCCGGAGCCGATCGGTCCGACAGGTCGTCCGGGACCACCAGCGCCTCTCCACCTCCGTCTCTCACCTCCCGGGCCAGGTTCTCCAGCTCGTCCACGCTGCGTGCGGTGACGGCGACCCGGGCGCCTTCGGCGGCGAGCCCGGCGGCGATGGCCCGTCCGATGCCGCGGCCGGCGCCGGTCACAAGGGCGATTCGATTCTCCATGGGATCAGTTCCCCAGCTTGACTGTGCGGTGCGGGTTCACTCGGGAAAGAAGCTCAGGTCCCAGTCTCCCAGTTTGCGCAAGCGGGAGAAGGGCAGTTCCTCCGCCGGCTGTCCCGCCTTCAGCCAGGCGGCGATCTCTTCGGCGTGTCCCAGGCGGCGCAGCGCCAGAGACGAGGCGCTGCCCTGGATGACCGTGTCCCAGAAGGCCAGATACTCCACGCCGGCGCCATAGAGGGCATTTGCCTTGCGCCTGTATTCGGCCACCGGCAGGTTGCGGGGCATGACGTTCAGGGCGAGCTTGGTTCCCGTCCCCCGGGTCAGCGACACCCACGCGGAAACGTCCCGAGGGTCTTCCCACGACGGCTGCCAACTGAAGAGGTGCTTGGCGGACGAGTAGGGGATCAGGGTGTCCACCAGCCGTTCCCGCACCCAGAGTTGGGGATCCAATCCGAATTCCAGGTTCTCCTCCAGGCTGCCGAAGACCCAGGCCGTGATCTCGAAGGGCTCGTCCCGGCCCTGCTCCCGGGCCGTTTCTTCCAGCGTCCGGCGAAGGTCCCTCATGAACCGGGTGGTGGCCCGGCTCCGGTAGGCCAACCAGTCGCGCCACTCCGGGTCCTGCTTGTCCAGCTCCCTGGGGTCCTTGCCGAACTCCGTTTGGAAACCCTCCACCAGCGGCGCTTCGTACTCGATGTACGGGGGTTGGCGATTGTAGAGGATGGCGATGCCGTCGATGGGATAGGCGGCCATCTCCTTCACGAAACTCAGCATGTAGTCTCGAACTTCGGGAAAGGCAAAGGACATGGCTGTGCCGGGCGTGCCGTCACGGCGCACGGTGCGCCACTCGGGATGCCGGTCGGCGAAACCACCCCGGTTGAAGCCTTCCCAGGGTGGCGGCCAGTAGAAGGGGCCCCATCCCAGCCGGTAGTTGACGTGGAACTCGAGACCCATCTCGTGGGCGGCGTCGGCTGCCACCCGGAGGGGATCGATCCCCTTCTCCACGTACTCGGTCCAAGACTGGATCAGGAGCCGGTCTCCCTTCCTGACGAAATCCTCCAGGGGGTAGTGTTCCCGGGTCCACATCTTACCGATCCGGGTGAAGTAGTTGCAGACCTCTCCACTGATCCCGTCCCAGTAGATCCGGCGGAAGTCGGTGTTGCGGTAGGGCTCCAGGTGAGACCGGACGAATTCGGCCGAGGGCGGTTCCGCACGTCCCCAGGCCACGGCCCACGAGTCGTTGTAGCCGAAGAGCCGGCGGGTGTCGGTCCGCGCCCGATCCTGCTTCAGGATTTCCACCTCTTCCGGATTCAGCGGCACCAGTTTCACGTAGGCGACCCACACCTTTTCGCAGAAGTTGCCGTACTCCTGGTCCGGCGGGACGACCCGCTGGCACGGTTGCCGGATGATGAGGTCCTGTCCGGTCAGATCGGCGGTCTTGAAGTAGACCTCCTGAATCCGGGGGCCCCGGACAGTGTCGTCCTCGGGCACGCCCGAGGCCAGTCCCTCCGGAGCCGGCAGGAACAGTGTCGAAAATCCCGCGTCGCCGCTCAGCTTGGCCCGCACGCTCATGTTCTGGTAGGGCCTCCAGGCGGTGTTGAACATGCCGACGTACACGTCGTGGACGCCAGCCGTGTCCAAGCCCAGAGTCAGGTCGGGAGCTTCGGCCTCCTCCCCCGCAAAGACCAGCGATCCCTTGAAGGCCTCGGTCTCGTAGTCGATGAGCCTCCAGGCGAAGCGTTTCTCACGCCGGGTCAGGGCCGATTCCGGTTGTGCCCGGCTCAGATCGGTGAAATAGATGGGAGTCCCGGTCCGGTGGAAGATGGGGAGCCGGCCGTCCTCCCCGGTTTCGACCGGAGCCGGTTGACTGCAAGCCGGGAACAGAACGGCAGTGGCCAGGATCAAGAAGTACAGGGCCCGGATGCCGGGTTCGGAGCCGTCTCCAGGGGTGATGAGATGCCTCCGGTCGGACTCGACTTTCGGGTTCATGGTCACTGTCCCCTACTTTCCGGTTGCGCTCTCCTCCAGGATCCAGTCGGTCAGGAGTTGGAGCTCCTGGTTGCGGAGCCGATGGGCGAACTTGGGCATCCCGGAGTTCTGGCTGCCGTAGAAACGGGGCTGGGAAGAATCCATGATGATTCCGCCCAGCCACTCCGGCGAACCATATCCGGTCAGGTCCGGCCCCAGAGCCATTCCCGGCCCCGACACCTCCGGGTGGTCGAGTTGATGGCACATGACGCAGCCTTGTGCCCCTTCCGAATTTCCTGACGAGAAAACGCGCACTCCGAGCGCCATGAGTTCCGGGTCCGCCGCCGCTGGTTTGGGGTCGCCGGTCTGGTGGATGACGAACGCCGACACGGCTTCGATCTCTCGCTCGGTCATGAGAGGAATGTTCTTCCGGGCCCACTGGACCATGGTCCCCTCCCGGTGGCGGGTCTTCCCGAAGAAGCGCTCCGACGACGGATCCCTCAAGAATTCGGCGACCCATTGCGGAGTGCCGAATCCGGCCAGATCGCTGGCGCTCGCCGCGACCGCCACGGACTCTCCATTCCGGACCTCCGTCACCTGGGCCCCGGTTCCGTCATGGCCGTCCCAGCGGTGGCAGACCGAGCAGTTGTCTCGAAACAAAGGTGGACCCTGAGTCTGCGGGTCCCGGTGCAGCATCGCCAGGGCCCCGTCGGGAGGAATGCCGTTCTCCCTGGCCAATTCCAGGACGCGGTCGGTCCTCTTCTCCGCCGCGGCCAGGCCTGCCTGGTACATGGGCCGCGTCTGATCCTCCCGGATGGCAGCCACCGTCAGCAGCAACGCTCCGGTCAGGGTGGCGAAGGTGATGCCGACGCACAGCGCGTGTCCCCGCCGGAAGCGGCTCAGAAAGGGGAAACACAGCATCAATGCGAGCACGAACGAGGGGATCACTACGGCGCCGATCACTTCGCTCCGGCCGGGGAAGTACTTCAGGAACTGGTAGAGAAAGAGCAGGTACCATTCAGGACGTGCCGAAGGGGAAGGCCGGGAAGGATCGGCCGGCGCATCCAGGGGCGCTCCGCCTTCGGGTCCGAACACGAAGCCCCGCTCCGATCCACCCCAACCGGCCAGCGCCGCCAACACCACCATCACGGTCAGGCAGGCGAGTCCGTCGAGCAACGCCTGCCGGGGCCAGAAATAGTCCTCTCCTTTGGCATCCCCGGGATGGGTCACGCCGTGGCGGCGGAAGAGGACGACGTGCAGCACCGTCGCCAGCACCAGCAGAGCCGGCAGAATGCCGGCGTGCAAAGCGAAGAAACGTGTGAGCGTGTGATGTCCGTAAGTCGGTCCGCCCAGCAGCAGGCGTTCCAGGGTCGGCCCCACCAGGGGGACGATTCCCAGGATCTTGGTGGTCACCTGGGTGGCCCAGTATCCCCGTTCGTCCCAGGGCAACAGGTACCCGGTGAGAGCCGTTCCCAGCACCAGTCCCAGCAGCAGCAAGCCGAACCACCAGTTGATCTCGCGCGGAGAACGGTAAGCCCCCGCGATGACCACCTGCACCAGGTGGAAGACCAGCAGCACGATCATGGCGTGGGAGGCGTAGTGATGCAGTCCCCGGATGAACCAGCCCAACTCCATCTGGTGCTGGATGAAGTAGACGCTCTCCCAGGCCGACCGGATCGAAGGACTGTAGGCGGTCCAGAGGAGGAGCCCGGTCAGGAACTGGAGCAGGAAGGTGAAGACCAGCGTGCTGCCCCAGACGTAGCGCCATCTGGCTCCGCCCGGGATCGACTCGTAGAGCAGCCAGGAGACGAGTCGCCGGTAGCCCGTCCTGCGATCCAACCAGTCGCTCACGAGACGGCGATCCTCTCGCCGATGCCGGGTCGAAACTCCTGGTAGCGAACCAGGACCTCGCCCTTCTCGATCTTCACCTCCAGCTCGTCCAGACCCCGGGGAGAGGGGCTACCGGGATCGGCGATGGCGCCGTCCAGCCGGAAGGAGCTGTCGTGACAGGGGCAAAGGAACTGCCGCTTGTCCGTTTCATATCCGACGAAGCATCCGGCATGGGGACAGATCACCTGGAAGGCCCGGATGCCGGTCTCCTGACGTACCAGGTAGACGGCCCCGAGTGGGACCTGGGCGCCTACTTCCCAGGCGTCCCGACGCCGGCCTCGGACCATGAAGTGGCGGGGGACGCCCATGGGAAGGCTTTCAACGGACGCCACGCGGCTGAAGCCGTGCTGCCCGGCACGGCGGCGAAGGGGGTTGAGGAGGAAGAGCAGACCCGCTCCCAATGGGACGACCAACAGGCCGATTCCAATGACTCCCCCCACCAATTTCCGAAACCACTCGCGTCGTCGCATGATCCCTGGATCGCCGGCGCCGTCCAACCGAGCCGTGAGCGGGGACAAGAATACCGCAATCCGGTGGCGGAAGTCGGACTGAAGAAACTACGATTTTATGTATTCCGATCCCGGATGCAACAAACCCGCCGGAGCTTTTTCAGCTCTTGCCCGGAACCGGAATCCCATACCGCTGCAGCGTGCTCTCCAGGGTTGGACGTCCCAGTCGAATCCGCCCGTCATTGAGCAGGTACGAGAAAAGATACCCGGCGCCCAGCATGAGGATGCCGATGAGGAAGCAGTACATGACGGCCCGGTCGGGGTAGGTGTCCTTCAGATACCCCATGTAGAGGGGTCCGAAGATGCCTGCGGCGGCCCACGCCGTGAGGATCACTCCATAGATGGTGGACATCTTCTTCGTGCCGAAGACATCGAGTACGAAGGGGGGCATGGTGGCGAATCCGCCGCCGAAGCAGAGGAGCACGTAACAGACCAGGATCGAGAAGATCCAGGGGTTGGTTTCCGTCATGAGAACCCCGAAGACCACCATCTGGCTGGCCAGCAGAATGCGGAAGACGGCAGCCCGGCCCAGGCGGTCCGAGAGCAGTCCCCAGAAGAGGCGCCCCACCCCGTTGCAGAGCGAGCTGACGGCAATGAGCGTCGCTCCGTATGCGGCCAGCATGGTCGGCTCGATGGACGGATCGGAGAGACCCCAGATCTCCTGAAGAAGCTCCGATTGGAAGCTGATCACGGAGATCCCGGCGGCGATATTGAAAAAGAAGACGATCCACATGATGACGAACTGGGTGGTGCCCAAATAGGTCCGGGCAGATCGCGGTTCGGCGGCATCCTGCCGGATGCTTTGGTTTCCCCTGGTCTGAGCGGCAGGAGCGGGGGGATTGCTCAGGAGGAGGCTGCAGGGAATCAGGATGCAGGCGAAGATGATTCCGAGCCAGATGAAGACCAGGGGCAGCGTTCCCGCCGTCCTGACGATCAGGAATGGCGCCAGTCCCTTGCTCAGAAGGAACGCTCCGACTCCGAAGCCCATCACCACGATGCCGGTGGCCAGCCCCTTGTGGTCCGGAAACCACTTGGCGACCGTTGCGACCGGCGTCACGTAACCGAATCCGATCCCGGCGCCGCCGATCACGCCGTAGCCCAAATAGAAAAGAGGGACCAGATCGAAGTGCAGCGCGGCGCCCGCGATCAGGTAGCCGCCGGAGAACATGATGCTGCCGGCCAGGGCCAGCAACCGGGGACCCAGGCGGGGCAGCATGCTTCCCGCCCACGCCGCCGAAACGCCGAGAGTGAATATGGCGATGCTGAAGGCCCAGGCCGTCTCGGTATGGGTCCAGCCGATCTGCCGGACCAGCATCGTCTGGAAGAAGCTCCACGCGTAG
>JAPOYZ010000620.1 GCA_026706325.1 Candidatus Aminicenantota bacterium | reverse complement strand
CCCTGACGCTGCTTGTGTTTCGGGTTGCTGCAGATGACTCGGACCACACCCTTGCGCCGGACGATCTTGCATTGCCTGCAGATTCTCTTGACCGAAGCTCGAACCTTCATTCCTCGCCCCCTGCAAACGCCGGCCCGTCACCGGAGGTGCGGCGGCGGGTTCTGCCGCTGGAGTTGCTGAGGATCCAGGGGCCGTTTTCAGTGACGGCGACCGAATGCTCGAAATGGGCGCTGTAACCCCCGTCCGCCGTCACCGCCGTCCACCGGTCTTCCAACACTCTGACGCCGGGGCCCCGGCTGTTGACCATGGGCTCGATGGCCAGAACCATGCCCGGCTTCAATCGGGGACCCTTTCCCGGCTCGCCATAGTTGGGAACCTGCGGTTCCTCATGCAGGAATCTGCCGATCCCATGTCCTACGAATTCCCGCACCACCGAAAAACCGTAGGCTTCCACGTACTTCTGTATGCCATGAGAGATGTCGGAGATGCGGTTTCCCACCACCACCTGCTCGATCCCCAGGTAGAGGGACTCGCGAGTCACGTCCAACAGCTTCCTCAGTTCGGGCGAAACCTCGCCCACGCAGAAGGTCCAGGCGGAGTCGCCGTAGAATCCCTTGTAGTAGACGCCGACGTCCAAGGAAAGGATATCTCCCTCTTCGAGAGGCTGGTCGTTGGGAATCCCGTGGACGATCTGGTTGTTGACGGAGGCGCAGACGCTGGCTGGGAATCCCCGGTAACCCTTGAAGGCGGGCCTGGCCCCGCTCCCGAGGATCAAGTCCTCGGCGGCGGCATCCAGTTGCCGCGTGGTCATGCCGGGCCGGACCATGGTCCCCAGAAGGTCCAATGTCTTGGACACCAGGCGGTTGGCCTCGCGCATTCTGTCCAGTTCTTTAGCGCCTTTGCAGACGATCATCCCAATCAGGTTCCTGATGCGAAACGAATCCTCAAGACCCAATGTCACTTTCGCGACATGGTCTCGACGACGGAGTCGAAGACCTCCCGGATTCCTCCGGAAGCCTCCACTTCTCCGTAACGGCCCTCTGTCTTGTAGTAATCGACCAGCGGCTGAGTCTGATCCCGGTAGACTCGCAGTCTCTCCCGAATCACCGATTCGCGGTCGTCGCGACGGAGCACCAATTCCCCGCCGCACGAATCACAGACGCCCTCCTTCCGGGGCTCGGAGTAATAAAGGTTGTAGATATTACCACAGCCGGCACAGTGGCGGCGCCCGTTGAGGCGCCTGACGATCTCCGCGTCCTCCAGCTTCAAATTGATCACCACGGGCGGAGGACCGTTGCTGATTCGGCTCAGGTAGGTGGCCTGAGCCAGGGTTCGGGGAAATCCATCCAACAAGATTCCGTTGCCCGTGTCCCGCGCCAGCTTCTTTCCCACCATCTCGGCCACCAACTCGTCCGGAACCAACTCTCCCGAGTTCATGATTGCTTCCACCCGGCCGCCCAGATCGGTGCCGGCCTTCACTTCCTCTCTCAGGATGTCCCCGGTGGAGACGTGCAGGTAGCCGAAGCGGCCCGCGAGGCGCTTGGCTTGCGTCCCTTTCCCGGCTCCGGGGGGGCCGAGCAGAATGGTCACCGATTTCCCGGACATCAGGATCGCATCTCCGGTTCGCTAACCTCTTCTTCCCCGAATCCGGCCCTTCTTGAGGAAGCCCTCGTAGTGCCTCATGATCAGTTGCGACTCGATCTGCTTGACCGTGTCCATTCCCACTCCCACCACGATGAGGAGAGACGTTCCTCCGAAATAGAAGGTCACCCCCAACCCGTTGGTGAAGAAATCCAGATTGTTGTCGATCAGGAAGTTGTCCATAACCGGACCCACCCAGGGAATCGGCTGGACCTTGAACCCGGTCATCAGGAATTCGGGGAGCAGGCAGACCACCACCAGGTAGACGGCTCCGGCCGCCGTGAGGCGGCTCAAGGTCCGGTCGATGTACTGCGCGGTTCGCCGGCCGGGCCGAATCCCCGGAATATAACCGCCGTACTTGCGGATGTTGTCGGCCACCTCGTCCGGGTTGAAGATGATGCTCACGTAGAAGAAGCAGAAGAACATGATCCCGGCGATGTAGATGAGGTTGTAGAGGGGGTAGCCTTGTTGGAGCTGCGTGGCAAGGCTCTGGACCCACTCGGCCTCGAAGACCAGGCCCATGGTGGACGGGAAGGCGAGAATGGAGGCGGCGAAGATCACCGGGATGACTCCGCCCGAGTTCACCTTGAGAGGCAGATGCGTGGCTTGCCCGCCGTACATCCTCCGGCCCACCACCCGCTTGGCGTACTGGATGGGGATCCGCCGCTGCCCCCGTTCCACGATCACGATCCCGATCACCACCAGGATCATCATCACCAGGAGCAGGATGATGGTGAAGACGGACCGGGTTCCAAGCATCCAGTCCTGCCACAGGGAGTGGGCGGCGGACGGCAGGCCGACCACGATGCCGGCGAAGATGATCAGGGAGATCCCGTTGCCGATGCCGCGCTCGGAAATCTGCTCGCCGAGCCACATCACCAGCGTCGTCCCGGTGGTGAGGGTCAGCATGGTCATGAGCCGGAAGCCCCAGCCCGGATGCGGAACCACCGGCGGGACCGCCTCCATCCGCTCCAGCACCGAGGCGGAGGCCAGACTCTGGAACAGGCAGAGGCCCACGGTCAGGTACCGGGTGTATTGATTGATCTTCTTCCGGCCCAACTGGCCTTCCTTGGAGAGCCGCTCCAGGAAGGGCCAGACCACCGTCAGCAACTGCAGGATGATGGACGCGGTGATGTAGGGAGTAATACCCAGGGCAAAGATGGAGAACCGGCTCAGGTTGCCCCCCGAGAACATGTCCAGGAAGCCCAGGACGGTCCCGGCCTGCTGGTTGAAGACCAGTTCCAGGGCGCCGCTGTCCACTCCCGGAGTCGGGATCCAGCTCCCCACCCGGTACGCGGCCAGGAGCCCCAGCATGAAGAGGACCCGCCTCCGCAGATCGGGAATATGAAAGATGTTCCGGAAACTGCCCAGAACCGGACTGAAATCGGCCATCAGCTCAAAACCTCGACATTGCCTCCGGCCTGCTCGATCTTCTCCCGGGCCGACTGGCTGAGGTGGTGCGCGCGAACCGTCAACTTGCGTTCCAGCTCCCCTTCGCCCAGGATGCGCAGGCCGTCACCCAATTTTTTGATCATACCCCGCTCCATGAGCTGCTCGGGACCGACGGCGGTTCCGTCCTCGAAACGATTCAGGTCCCGAACGTTGACCACCGCGAACCGCTTGCGGAAGGGGTTCTTGAAACCGCGCTTGGGAATCCTTCGATAGAGGGGCATCTGGCCGCCTTCAAAACCGGCCCGGGCCGAGTATCCGGAGCGGGACTTCTGACCCTTGACGCCGCGGCCGGCGGTCTTTCCGGTTCCGGAGCCCGGTCCGCGGCCGACCCGCTTGCGAACGTGACGCGTCCCCGGCGCCGGCTTCAAAGTGTGGAGTGCATGACTCATCGCTCGTTCCCCTCGACGATCTGCACCAGGTGGGGAATCTTGGCCACCATTCCCCGGATCTCCCGCGTATCGGGCCTCTCCACCACCTGATTCAACTTCCTCAGGCCCAATCCCCGAACCACCAGTTTCTGGTGCTTCGATCGCCCGATGGCGCTGCGAACGTAGCGTATCCGGATGGTCCCCGTCCGGCGTCCCTGCGGCTCCCTCTCTTCAGCCACCTAGAGGTCCTCCACGGAAATGCCGCGGCTCAGGGCCACCGCCTCCGGACTGCGCAACTGGGACAACCCATCGAAAGTGGCCTTGACCACGTTGTGGGGATTGGTGGTTCCCACGCTCTTCGTCACCACGTCTCGAATCCCGACCGATTCCATCACCGCCCGGACCGGACCGCCGGCAATGATTCCGGTCCCTTCCGGAGCCGGTTTGAGAATGACCAGTCCGGCGCCGAAACGTCCCTTGACGCCATGGTGGATCGTGGATCCCTTCAGCGGAACGCCGATCATGGATTTCTTGGCCTTCTCCATTCCCTTTCTGATGGCCGACGGGACCTCGCGCGCTTTGCCCATGCCCCAACCGACCTTGCCGTTCTGGTCGCCCACGACTACCAGTGCGCCGAAGCTGAGGTTCTTTCCTCCCTTCACCACCTTGGTGACCCGGTTGATGGAGATGACCTGATCCTTCAGTTCGTCGTTGTAGTCCTGATGCGCCATGAGCACTCCGTGTCTAGAACTTGAGCCCCACCTCCCGGGCGGCGTCCGCCAGAGCCTTGACCCGGCCGAAATACTTGTACCCGCCGCGGTCGAAGACCACCTCGCTGATCCCGGAGGCGAGAGCCTGTCGGGCGATGCTGGTCCCGACGCGGCGAGCGGCGTCGATATTGCCTCCGTTGGGCAATTTCTCGCCGTTCACCTTCAAGGTCGAAGCACTCACCAGACTCCGGCCGTGTTGGTCGTCGATAATCTGGGCATACATGTGTTTCAGGCTGCGAAAGACACAAAGGCGGGGCCGCTCGGCCGTTCCCGACAGCGCCTTCCGGATCCGGCGGTGGATCCGGGTTCTTCGATAAGCCCGACTCGCCTGCTTCGCCATTCCCCTCAGGCTCCCTTCTTGCCCACCTTCAGGTGAATCTGCTCGTTTCTGTACCGGATCCCCTTCCCCTTGTAGGCATCCGGCCGCTTCAGGGCGCGGATGTCGGCGGCAACCTGGCCGACACGGTACTTGTCCACCCCTTCGACGTGAATCGTCGCGACGTAGTTCTGAATCTGGCGGTTGGTCCGCTCCACCCGGATGGTGATGCCGTCCGGGACGGGGAAATCGATGGTATGGGAAAACCCCAGCGACAGGATCAGAGATCTCCCCCGCAGTTCCGCACGGAAACCGATTCCGATGATGTCCAGCTCCTTGCGGAAGCCCTTGGTGACGCCCGTCACCGAATTCGCCAGCAGCGACCGGGCCAATCCGTGCAGCGCCCGGGAGGTCTTGTCCTCGCCGCCCCTCCGGACTCGGAGCTCGCCGTTCTCCACTGCGGCGGTGATTCCTCGCGGAACCGAGGTCGACATGGACCCCAGCGGCCCCTGCACTCGAACCTGGCCACCCAGAACCGAAACCTTCACCCCGCTGGGAATGGGGATGGGCATTTTACCTACGCGCGACATGACGTCTTACTCACAATCTTGCGACACGGCCGCAACCGGCCCGGCTGGCCGGCTCAATACACCTCGCAGAGCACCTCTCCACCGATACCCGACTCCCGGGCCTTCTTGCCGGTCAGGATTCCCTGAGAGGTGGAAAGGATGTTGATGCCCAATCCCTCCAAAACCAGGGGGATCTCGTTCCTGCCCACGTATCTGCGGCGCCCGGGAGTGCTGACACAGCGAAGGACCTGAATCACGGGCACATTGTCGGGACCGTACTTGAGGCGGACCGTCAGCTTCTGGAACGGTGGTTCTCCGTCGGTCGTGTAGCCGGAGATGTACCCTTCCTGATGGAGGATTTTCACCACTTCCGCCTTGAGCTTGGAATGGGGGATCCGGACCGCATCGTGCCGGGCCACGAGGGCGTTTCTGATTCGGGTGAGAAGGTCGGCTATGGGATACGTGACTGACATGAGAATCTTCTTTCGCCTTCGTCCGCAATCGTCGGCGGACGCCGCTGCGACGGCGTCACCAACTGGACTTGATCACTCCCGGAATCTCTCCCAACAAGGCCAACTGGCGGAAACAGATCCGGCAGAGCTGGAACTTGCGCAGAAAACCGCGAGGCCGCCCGCAGCGCCGGCACCGGTTGTAGCGCCGCGTGGAGAACTTGGCTGGTCTGTTTTGTTTCGCAATCAAACCCTTTCGGGCCATCCTCCTACACCTCCCCTGCCGGCGTGCCGGCAACGAACCAGGTTCGTGACTTTCGCCTGCGAGAGTCCCCCGGCTGTTCAAAAAATCAGTTGGCGGTCCTCCTCCCGGCCGAAGGGCACGCCGAGTCCCGCCATCAGGACGCGGGCCTCCTCATCCGACTTGGCCGTCGTCACGATGGTGACGTTCATTCCGTGCGTCGTCTCGGTCCGGCCCAGGTCGATCTCCGGAAAGATCAGGTGCTCCCGGATTCCGAGCGTATAGTTGCCCTGCCCGTCGAAGGCGTTGGGTGGAACACCTCGAAAGTCCCGGACCCGGGGCAGTCCGATGTTGATGAGCCGGTCCAGGAACTCGAGCATCCGGTTGCCGCGCAAGGTGACCATCACTCCAATGGGCATCCCCTGGCGCAGCTTGAACCCGGCGATGGATTTCCTGGCGCGGGTCACCACCGCCTTCTGCCCGGTGATGGCGGTCAGCTCGGCCGACGCCGAGTCCAGCAGGCGAATATTCTGAATCGCCTGTCCCAGGCCCAGATTGACCACGACCTTGACCAGCCTGGGGATCGCCATGACGTTGTCATAGCCGAACTCCTCCACCAGCTTCGGGACCACCTCTTCCTTGATCTTCTGCTTGAGCCGAGCCACTGTTTCTACCCTTGCTGCCGCCCCGCCGGGACTCTATCAGCCCGTGGCAAAAGTCGTCACGGCATTCGACCGTCCCTGCACAGGCGCGGACTGCGTTGCGATTCGGGCACATACTCCGGGTATGCGCGCCCATAGCGCCTTGTCCGGCGGGCGCAGGAACGGTCTCGGTGCTCGCGAGACTTTCACCACGGACTGTTATTTATCGATGGTGCCTCCGCACTTCTTGCAGGTCCGGACCTTCTTTCCGTCCGAGAGCCGCGTAAATCCAACCCGGGACGCCCGGTTGCACTCCCGGCAGATCACCTGCAGATTCGAGAGAGCCACGGGGGCTTCCTTCTCCAGGATTCCGCCTTGCACGTTCTGTTGCGGATTCTGCCTGGTGTGCCGGTGGATCATGTTGATCCTCTCGATCACGGCTCGTTTCCTGTCGGACAGCACCTGGAGGACGCGGCCCGTCTTGCCGCGGTCTTTCCCGGCCAGCACCAGCACCTGGTCATTCGCCTTTACGTGGAGCATCCGAAAAACCCTTTTCTCCAGGAGCCCGTGGCAAAAGTCGTCACGGCATTCGACCGTCCCTGCATCCCGGCGGACTG
>JAPOYZ010000412.1:6079-7081 GCA_026706325.1 Candidatus Aminicenantota bacterium | reverse complement strand
GTAGCTACGGTCAGTGTCGAGGGGCGAATGTAAAGGGGGGACTGGCGTCCCCCCTAACCCCCCCTCGGCGACTAGAAAGTCGCCGCTCCCCGCCGGAAGTGCCAGTTGGTGGTGTTGCCGGGCGGGGGGTAGTTGGATTCGGACGCCTTCCCGTCCCGGGAATGGATGAAGACGCGGATCTCCGTAGCTGCCGGATCGGGGAAGTCGAGGAGCGAGAATTCGTACAGGTAGCCGCTGTTGTCGATCTCCGAGCTGCCGTAGGTCCTGACGACGTCCTTCCGGTATCGGCCGGTCCGTCCCGCGTACAGGAACTCTCCGTCCCGAAACAAGACGATGGATCGAGGCAGGACGCGGTTTTCCACGTCGGCCCCCCAACCGCCGATGAAAATCCGGCTTCGGTCCGGACTCGGACGCGAGACGACCCACCCGGTGACACCCGGGTCGCCGATGGGGATCTCCGTCCCTTCCGGTGTCACCAGAAGGGTTTCCGCCCCGGACGCATCCAGCCGGTAGGAAGCCGGGGCGGGGACTTTCACGGACAGGAGTCCGAGGCCGGATTCGGACCGGCGCGTCTCGTAGATTCGGATCTGGTTGCTGCCGTCCCGGAAGGCCGTTTCCGGGACGATGGCCGAGAAGACGGTTGCTCCGCTCAGTTGCGAGGTCTGGGTCACTGCGCGGACGGCGCCGTTGACGCCGATGGCGAGGGACCGGCCGGTCTGGGCGCCCTGCCCTCCGAGAACCCTTCCCGAGATTCTCGACAGCAGGAAGGTGGAGTCGAGGTCGACCTGCCGGTATAGGTGGGTTCCGTCGACCTCCACCGTCAGGTCCGATTGCCCTTGGATCAACGCATCCGTCCGCTGGCCCACCAGTTCGGCATGAGGTCCGATCCGGTAGAGATCCTGCTTCGAGAGTTCACCGTTCGCGGCGCCGAAGAGCGACAGCTTCCGTTCGAGGCTCTCCCAGCGCGCCTCCAGGCGGGGATCGAACGAGAACTTCTCCCCA
>JAPOYZ010000412.1:0-6068 GCA_026706325.1 Candidatus Aminicenantota bacterium | reverse complement strand
GGGCGTTCCGGCGCCTCGGCGGACAGGGCCGACTGGCCCTCCAGTGGCCAGTCCGTTTCGCTGCCCAGCATCTCCACCAGGGTCGGCAGGATGTCCATGCTCTCCACGTTGCGGTCGCTCAGGACTCCCCGCCGTTGCCCCGGCGCCTTGACGATCAACGGGACGGAAATGATGTCCATGTAGTTGGTGGCGGTCACCAGGCGGCGGGAGTCGCCGGGGCGGAAGCTGGCTCCGTGGTCGGCGGTGACGACCAGAAGCGTGGAGTCGTAGAGCTTCCGCTCACGAAGCCGCTGGACCAGTTCTCCGACCAGGCGATCCAGGAACATGACCTGCAGGAGGTGGCGCTGGTAGGACTGGATCACCAGCCACGGATCGTCCAGCCACTGATTCACGTCGAGACCCTGGTTGTTGGGCCCCACCACCCCGGCCACGCCCGGCCGCTCCGAGAGCGTGTACAGCTTGCCCGAAGGAAGGTAGATCCAACTGGCGTGGGGAAGCATGGAGTGCAGGAGATAGAGAGCCGCGGGTCCCGCCTGCCGAAGCGATTCTACGAAGTTCCGGAAACGGTCCGCCCGTCTCGACCAGTCGACACGGAAGTCCTTCCAGGCACGACGATCAGGTCCGGGACCGCCCGGGTTCAGGAACTGGTTCCAGGTCTGCGTCACCGGAGGCAGCCATCGAGAGGCCCATGACGCCGGCAGCAGGAGATGGAGATAGGCGACCGACAGGTCCTCCACCAGCAGCCGGAAGCGGGGAACGAAGGGTGCGGGTGTTCTCCGGGGGTTCAACCCGGTGACGTTTTCCCGGATTTCAAGTTCGTGGGAGCCGGAAAGGAGCGAGAAGAGGTTCCTGGGGTATTCGCGAAACAGCGGCAGTGGGAAGGGGCGCTGCTTGGGCAGGGTTCCCGACAGGATCACGGGAATCGACAACAGAGTGCTCTCGTTGTTGGTGGTCGCGTTCCGGAACCAGTAGGAGTTTTCCGCCAACTCGGCCAGGTTGGGGAAGAGGTTCGAGTCGATCTCCCGGCGCCCATTGAGCAGGGAGATGAGAGGGAACTCGTCGAAGATCACCATCACCACGGGCGCTTTGGCGCCGGTCCCGGTCTCCACCTGGGAATCCGGTTCGGGAAGGATCAGCTTCCGGATCTCCGAATCCAGGAGGAACAGGACGGGGAACAGGACGGCGGCGGGGATCAGATAGGACAGATAGGTCCGGATCACCGCAAATCGGCAGTATGCCAGCACGAAGGCCATTCCGGAGAGCAGGGAAAGGATCAGCGACGCCCCTTCGGGTACCGGAATTTTCTTGAGCGCCTGCAGGAAGAGTCCCGCGGTCAGGAGGCCCAGAACAGCCAGGTAGGTCCCGAGGCCCAACTGCGGGTGGACTCTGGCCAAACTCCGGACCACGAACGCCGCCGCTCCCGGCAACAGGAGGGACAGCATCAGGGTCAGCAGGAGGATGTCCACCCGTTCGCTCTGGTGAGCCGGCAGGAACTCGGGGTGCCGGGTCAGGAGGTCGTAGATGGGCTGCGCCGTGGCGAACGCAGACAGAACCAGGAGGTGGATGATCCGGATCCGGATCGGGGCGGCTCGTTGATTGCGACTCGGATCGTTCATTTGAAGCGGCACCCAGGGGGGCTCCCATGGGGAATCCCCACAGCGCCGACATTCCAACAAAAGGGAAGGAAAGAGAAAAGAGGAAATAGAAAAGTAGTGAAGAGAAGCATGGCGATCGGTTGCCCGGGCGGCTTCACTTTGTTCATATTCGCTTCCGGCGTGCTATGTTTTTGCCGTCCGGCCCCGGGTGTACGGTGGAGTGGATCGGGCCGGCCCGGCGAGTCCCATGGAACATCTCGTTCGTCCGCTTTCACCGGCTTCCGTGGTACTGGATCTGGGTGCGGGACCGGGGAGTTTTTCCTACGCCGGGACCGAGGCCCGAGTCTTGGCTTTGGACGTGGATTTTCCCGGCGCGGCGCAAGACGCTTGGGCCCGGGTGCTGGGAGACTCGGGTGCCATTCCTCTCGGACAGGAGACCGTGGACGTGGTGGTCTGCAACCATACGCTGGAGCACTTTCCGGACTGCCGTCGGGCCATACGGGAAATCGATCGGGTGCTCCGGCCGGGGGGCTCCCTCTGGGTTGCGGTGCCCGACGGCGGTTGCCTGGACGACCGGCTGTATCGCTATCTCTTTCTCGGAGGAGGTCATGTCAACCGCTTTTCTCTCGCCAGCCTGGTGGAGACGATCGAGGCCGGCACGCGTCTTCGGGCCCGTTCCTGCAAGAAGCTCTTCACCGGGTTCGTCTATCTGAATCCTCCCGATCCCGAAAAAGTCCAATATTATCCCCCGCGGGCGCAGTTTCTGGCGCGGATTCCGTCCCCGGTGCTGAGGACTCTGCTTCGCTGGATGAATTATGGGGTTCGGGTACTGGATCGTATTTTTCGGACCCGTTTGAGCCAGTACGGCTGGGCGCTGGTGGCCCGGCGGGAAGACGACGACTCGGCTTCGGCGACCGTCCTGTCCGGACTTGGAGTCGAGTCCGGCGACACCAACGTCTGTTTTGCCTGTGGGGACGGCCATGTGGAGCGGACGCTGAAGCCCGTTCGCATCCTTTTCCTGACCTTTTACCAATGTCCCAATTGTGGGACTCGCAACCTCATGTCTCCCTTGAGGGAGTCTTCAGGATCGGTGTGAATGGGCCCGCCTCCCAATCCTTCGGGTGAAACCGGTTCCCGGTTCGGAATAATGTTCCGGCACTACTCCATCCGGGTTCTTCTGTCACTGGGCGTGACGGCCCTCTGTCTGGCGCTGGCCACTCCCCTCGCCATCAAGTTCCTGCGGCCGGCGCTGTTTCATTTCCTGATCGACAACCTCTCCGACGCCCGGCGGGCGGAGCTCTACGAGTCCCTGGCGGCCCGGGCCGGCCAGTTCTACGACGCCGTGCCCGAACCCGCGGTCGGCCGCTTGGGGAAGAGGGGCGTCGTGACTCGATACCGGGGCGCCGAGGTCCGGATCAACAACGCGGGCATGCGGAGCTCCACCGACTACCGGGCCAAGCCGAAAGGGGTCTTTCGGATCGTCTGCCTGGGAGACTCCTACGTGTTCGGGACCGGCGGCCCGGAGGCGGACCGGTTCTGCGATCAGATCGGCGAGTTCTACCGAAGCCGCGATATCCGGGCCGGCGGCAAGTCCATCGAGACCTATGCCCTGGGACTCGACAGTTGGACCCTGTCCCAGGAAGCGTCCTATCTCTCCAGCCGGATCTCCGCCTTCGATCCGGACGTCATCCTGCAACTGAGCGTCTCCAACGACATCACTCCCCTGGCCGGCGTCAACGGCCTCGGCATGGCCACCTACGAATTCAGTCCGGAGGCGAGGCAATGGGGCTCGGGGCTGTTTTCGAACCAGGCGGCGCGGTATTTCGGCGAGCGGAACTTCAGCGCCCTGGCGTGGAGCCTCTCGCCCCAGAGCCGGAAGGAGTGGGACCGTGCCTTCTCGGCCTTGGGCCGCCTGGTGGACCTGCAACAGGAAAGGGAGGGCAAGATCCTGCTCTCGGTCCTGGACTACCCCTTCTCCGGCCAGTTTTTCAGCGAGCTCTACACGTGGCATTTTCGCCAGTCACAGCTCCAGGCCCCCTTTCTGGCGACCTCGCTCCTGCCTTCATTCGAGACGCAACTGACACATGATGCGCACCCCAACCGCCTGGGAAACAGTTATCTGGCCGCCCACTATGTTCACGCCCTGAATCGGCTCGGATGGATTCCGGTTTCCGAGCCGGATCTGCCTCACCTGCCGGAAGAGCTCGACCTGGACCTCAATCCTGAACCCGATCCGGACCGTCTGAAGCGGGACCGCGAGGAGTTCGTCTCCAACCATCTGCGGTCCAGTCTGGACTTCGGCCGGTTGACCCGCGCGGAGACCCGGGCATTTCTGGGGGGCATCTTTCCGGAACAGGGGGGAGAAAACGCGCTTCGGGGCTATCCTTGGGCCTCCATCCGAAGCGGTTTTCTCATGAGCCGGCTGGAGGGGGGAAGCGAGCGCCGGCTGGCGCTGGAGGTCCGCATTCCATCCCTCCCCGAGATCTATCCTTTCAGTCTGAGGGTCACGGCGGAGGGCGCGGAGATCGCCTCCCTGGCTCTGGAGAATCCCGGTCCTTCAGATCATTACCGGTTGGAAGGGGAGCTCCCCGCGTTAGACCGGCGGGAGCTGGCTCGGGAGATCGTCCTCGTGGCCTCATCCTATTTTGCCGGCATCGGCAACCCGAGGATGAAGTCGTTCCGTCTGGTGTCGGCGCAACTCGAGTAGGCGCCGCCGTCCCGGACGCTGAATCACCCGCCGCCGAGAGGCCGCCTGGGGAGACGGGGCACGGGCATTTCGAAGTGAACGTCTTCCTGGAGCTGAATGGTCAGAGTGGAGCCCCGGGGCAGGACCACGTCCTCTCCCCGCTTGAAGAGCGCCATAATTCCGCCCACGGCGGCGCCGATGGCGGCGCCCGCCGCGGCGCCGCGGCCCATACGGCCCCGCATGGCGCCGGCAGTGACTCCCACGATGGTCCCGGTCACCGCTCCCCCGGCAGCGCCCGCCAGGACCTCGCCTGTCGCGCCTCCCTGGCCCTGGATCGTTCCCTCTTCGCCGTCCAGATCCGTGGCGTAACCTTCCGAGGTCTGGACACCGGCTCTCATATAACGCGTCGTCCCATCGGGGAGAATCACGGTGTCGAACTTCAGGGTCATCTCTGCCTTGCCCTTGAGCCGCCCCGCCCGCTTGCTCTTGTCCACGTAACCGATGATGTAGCTGCCCACGGGTATCACGATCCGGTCGTGGGCGGTGACGGGGACTTCGACCTGGCTGGAAAACTTGTCTCCAGAGCGAGCCGACTTGGTGTTCAGGGTCTGCTGCAGGCTGATGAAGACAGCGGACTTTCCGGGAATGATGGTGTCATCGATGCTCTGGCCGCTGAGCGGAATCGTGCTCAGGAGTCCAGTTGCGAGAAGGCGTTTGATCATACCAACTGTTCCTCCAGCGGCGTGAGAAGGTCGGGGCAATTCGTCGGTTTTTCCGGACCCACGCCGCTCTAATCAAGTCTGGTACAGGTGTTCATCTACTTGGATTGAACTGAGAGTCCAAGGGTTCAAGCCGTTTCTCCGGTCGGTGCAGAACCACCGGCGACAAGACGTGCCAATCGACCTGACTCGCATCCCGGCGTGGAATCTTCGGGTGTTGTTTACAACCCGAACCGGAGTCTTGTTACTGGACTCTGGACGCCCGCCGACTCGAAAACAGGCCTACATATCTGCGGCCATAGTAGTTCTGGCATCCGATCGGCGCTCCAGGTAGCTCAACGCGGCGCGTACGAGCAGTCCTGATCGCGTTTCCCCTTCTCGGGCCGCAGCTTGATCAACAATTGCCAGAACGCGCGCCGGCACCGTGATGTTGACCCTCTTGGCCTTGCTCGACAGCTTGGAAATATCGATAGCCACCACGGCCCAGGTTCCATCCTCATAATCTTTATTGGCTCGATGGGCTTCGAACGGTGCCTTCGCGGGAACTGGTTCATCGTCCAGCAGTAGTCCTTCAAGATGGCAAGCGATGGCGTCGCGAGCGGACTCGATGGCCTCCTCGAAAGTGTTTCCGGCAGAGAAGCAACCCGGCAGATCTGGGACGCTCACTCCGTAGACGCTCTCTTCGTCCTTGTGAATTACGATTGGAAACAACATCAGCGTTCTCTCCACTTCCATTGGGCTTGGCGAAAAATGTTGCGCAACGTGCCAATCGGTATGTGCTTGCTCGGGTGCTTTACCGTGACCCTTCCCGACTTTTCGGCGTGGATAAACTGGTGGTGGCTCCCCCGGGTGTTCCTCAGGATCCATCCATCCTGTTTCAACTTCCGAATGATATCTGAACTCTTCACAATGTGTACAGTACACATTGGTTGGTTTGTGTCAACTGTACGCACCCAAGCTGCTATCCCCGATGGCGGACGAGTCTCGACTGTGGTGGCTATCTGGTTATAGGAGACGGTGAGCACAGACCGTTGAGGGGGGATCACGTTTCCGAGTGGCGAGCAGAGA
>JAPOYZ010000090.1 GCA_026706325.1 Candidatus Aminicenantota bacterium | reverse complement strand
GAACGCAAGGGAAACCTGATCCAGGGGATTCAGCAGGAACACTTCGACGTCTATGAAAACAAGGTGAAGCAGAAGCTCACCCACTTCAGCCCCATCGAAGCTCCCATCACGGCCGTCCTCGTGACCGAATACAGCGCAGTCCTGCCGTGGGAGATGCTCTACGAAGCCTGGCTCGGGTCCCGGATCTTCGCGGAGAACATGCGAAAGGATGACTGGATCGCAGTGGTTGCCTACGACCTGAAGCCCGAAATCCTGGTGGACTTCACCCAGGACAAATTCGAGGTCTTTCAAGCCCTGAGGCGCCTGAACTACCCCGGCTTCCGGGAGAGCAACCTCTACGACACCATCTTCGACGTCCTGGATCGCATCGAAGAGGCGGAGGGAAAGACTGCCGTCGTGCTCATCTCTACCGGGCTCGACACCTTCAGCCGAAAGAACATGGGAGAGGCCCTGGACAAGGTCAAGAGAACCAACGCGGTGATCTATCCCATCAGCATCGGCCAGAATCTGAGGCTCCGGTACGAAGACCGTTTTTCCAGCACGACGAGGATGGACTTCTACCAGGCCGACGTGGTCTTGAAGGAGATGGCCAAGTACACCGGAGGGGAGGCGTTCTTCCCCCGCTTCGTGACCCAGTTCCCCAACATCTTTATGACCATCGCGAATCTGCTGCGGAACCAGTACTCCTTGGGCTATATCTCGACCAACACCAAGAAGGACGGGAAGCTGCGCCGGATCAAGGTGGAAGTGAAGGTGGACGTCAACGGGGACGGCAAGATCGACAAGCTCAAGGTTGCCCACCGGAGAGGCTACCTGGCTGAGAAGAAAGAAAAGTAGGGGTACCCCTTGTGGGTGCCCTCTTCGGGCCTTAGTCCTCGCTCCTAGCGCCCCGCATTTCCCGCTGCCTGCTTCCGGTCCTCCGCACCGGAATGCTCAACTGTTCCACCACGTTCAACTTGAAGCCCTCCAGGCCGACGATTTTCTTGGGGTGGTTGGTGAGCACCCGGATGTTGCGTAGACCAAGATCGGCCAGAATCTGGGCTCCGACGCCATAGTCCCGGAAATTGGCGGGATACTGGATCTCTCCGGTGATCTCCCGCAACAGCCGGTCCTCCTTGTCGGTGTACCTGAGATAGACCAGGACTCCCCGGCCCTCGGCCTGGATCAACTCCAGGGCCTTCCGCAGCTCGCGTCCCGAGTCATGCTTCAATCCGGAAAAGACGTCTCCCAACAACAAAGCGGAGTGGACTCGAACCAGGACCGGTTCATCGGTGTTCACCCTGCCCTTGGTCAGGACCACGTGACGGTTCCCGTCCAGCTCATTCTCATACAGGACCAGTTGGAACCGGCCCTGCTCGCACTCGAAAGGGGTCTCCTGGATGCGTTTGACGAACCGTTCGGTCCGGAGCCTGAACTTCATCAGATCGACGACCGATACGATCTTGATGCCGTGCCGCGCCGCGAAACGCTGGAGGTCGGGCAACCGCGCCATGGTGCCGTCCTCGTTCATGATCTCGCAGATGACGCCGGCCGGGTCGAGGCCGGCGATCCGGGCCAGATCCACGGCCGCTTCGGTCTGGCCAGCCCGTTCCAGGACACCTCCGGGCCGGGCCCGGAGCGGGAAGACGTGCCCCGGCCGGATCAAGTCTTCCGGACGTGTTCTGGGGTCGATGGCGGTCAGAATGGTGGTGGCCCGGTCCGCGGCCGAGATTCCGGTGGAGACGTTCCGGCGGCCCTCGATGCTGACGCAGAAGGCAGTCTCGTACATCGACTCGTTCCTGGAGACCATGAGAGGGATCTCCAGCCGATCCAGCCGTTCGGGAGTCATGGCCATGCAGATCAGGCCGCGGCCGTGAGTGGCCATGAAGTTGATGCTATCCGGCGTCACCCTTTCGGCCGCCATGGTCAAGTCACCTTCGTTTTCGCGGTCCTCCTCGTCCACCACGATGATCATCTTGCCGTCGTGGATGTCCTCGATGGCGTTCTCGATGGAATCCAGGCTCATGTCTGAAGACTGCTCTTAAAAATCTCCCCTACTTCACCGGCGGGAGCCGGCGAAGCCAACGCAGCGAAACCTGTGACCGGGTCTGAAAACTGACCAGGGCGAGACGATACTTGCGTTCCGTGTATTCCAGAAGGACGGGATTATCCGGGTCCTTCAACAACACCCATTCGGCGCCCCGATCATCCTCCGCCCGTATGACGGCGACCTCGTGCGGGCGGCGATTCACACTGAGCCGGAAACGATCTTCCTCCAGCAATTCGAGCTTGCGGGGAAAGCGGTTCACCTTGATTCGCGTCCTGCCCTTGGACACGAGCTCTCCATAGGTCTTCCGCGAAAACCAGATCGTCATGACCTTCTTGGACTCTTTTTCCACACCCGGTTCGAAGAGTCCGAAGAGACTGAAACTGGTCCCGTTGAGCACGGAGTTGCGAAAGAGATGGAGGGTCCCCTGATTGGCGAAGGACTCCCACTCCAGGACCACGTCGGGACCGAAACGCGCCAACCGCAGGATCCACTCCCGTTCCACGGGGCCCGAGTAGCTCTTGTAGATGAGAACCGAGTTGGGCCCCACCTCCAAGGATCCGGCGCCTGCCGCCTTCGAGCTAGCCGGAAAAATCAGCAGGCTGCCCAGTATGGTGACGAACGTGTGTTTCCACATACTTGCTGATCAGATCCGCTTCCAGGTTCACTCGATCCCCGACCGCCATCGTCCCGAAGTTGGTGACCGCCATGGTGTGGGGGATGATTGTGGCCTCAAACCCCTTGGAATTCAACGCCGACAGCGTCAGGCTTACGCCGTTGACGGCGATGCTCCCCTTGAAAGTACAGTAACGCAACACTTCCGCCGGCGCTTCGATCCGGAAGATCCACGAGTTCCCTTCCGGCTGCTTGGAGACCAGGCGTCCGGGCGCGTCCACATGTCCCTGCACCAGGTGGCCCCCCAGGAAATCGGAAAGCTTCGCCGCCGGCTCCAGGTTCAGTGGATCTCCGACTCGTTTGTCCGAAAGATTGGTGCGGAGCAGGGTCTCGGGTGTCGCCTCCACCTGGAAGGCCTGCCCGGTCATGTGAAATACGGTGAGGCACACGCCGTCCACGCTGATGCTGTGACCGATCTCCAACTCCCCGAGGAGGCCAGGGCTGCATTGCAGGGTCAGCCTCGCGCCCCAAGGCCCCATCTCCTGCTCCCTGATCGGGGCCGTCTCCCGCACGATTCCGGTGAACATCCGATTTCTAACCTCGCTTCACCGCCTGCCGCCTGGCCAGTTTACTACGACGGGGGCTGACACCCTCCCGGCGCGCCGCTCGATTCCCCCGCTTGAGCCGGCGGACCTCCCAATCCGCAAGCTCCCGGTATTGTCCCGGCGCCAGTCGTCCCAGCCTCAACGGGCCGATGGCGACCCGTCTCAGCTTCATGACCAGGTGGCCGATGACCCCGAACATGATCCGGAGTTGCCGGTTCCTGCCCTGCACCAGAACCACTTCGTACCAGGGGTTTTTCCCCGGCTCCAGCAATCGGACGCGGTGGACCGCCATCCGTTTACCCTTGGCACGAATCCCGCGCTGGAGGCGCCGGAGCGCGGCCGGCGACGGGGACCGCGCCACCTTGACGTGGTAGACCTTCTCCAGCCCACCGGCACGGGTGACGTTTCGGACCAGGTCCCCGTCATTGGTGAGCAGCATCAGGCCCTCGCTTTGAAAGTCCAACCGCCCCGCGGGAACCAACCGGACCCGGGAGGGCACCAACTTGGTGACGACGGGCCGGCCACGGGGATCGGAGACGGCGCTCAGGACGCCGCGCGGCTTGTTCACGATGTAGTATTCGGTCTTCTCCGGACGCAACAGGACACCGTCGATCCGGACCTCGTCCCGGGCCGGATCCGCCCGCGTTCCCAGCCGGTCGACGACTTTTCCATTGACAGTCACTCGGCCCTGCAGGATGAGCTCCTCCGACTTCCGGCGGGAAGCCAAGCCGGCGTGGGCCATGATCTTCTGTAGACGCCACATCGTTCCCAGTGAATCGTACGCGCCAACGGGGGAACTTCAGGAGGGAACTTTCCTGTCCCCCCGCCTTCCTGCTCCCCTTTCCTTCGACAGCTCCTCGCCCGGCCCGCTGTCGCATTGGAGTTCGGCGGTAGGAAAACCGCCGCCCCTGTCCGGCGGTAGGAAAACCGCTGCTCCTGAGAATATCCTAACCGGAAAGAATCTCCTCGAACTCGGCGAGAGTCGGAAGCTCGCTCAGGTCGTTGAGGCCGAAGTGGACCAGGAATTGCCGTCCGATGCCGTACAGAATCGGGCGTCCCACCGTCTTCTTGCGGCCCTGAGCCTCGATGAGCTTCTTCTCCAGCAGGGTCCGAATCGTGGAGGTTCCCTTCACGCCCCGGATCTCGGCGATCTCGGGCATGGTCACCGGCTGCTTGTAGGCAATGACCGCCAGCGTCTCCAGTGCGGCCAGCGAGAGCCGAGCCGAAGGCCGGCTCTTCAGATACCGGCGGATGGTCTCGTGGTGCCGGGCATGACTGTTCATCCGGTAGCCGCCGGCGACCTGCCGGATTTCCACCGAGTCCTGAACCGCGTTGAACTCTTTAGCCACCTCCCTCACGAGCCTGGAAAGGTCCTGGGACGAAGTCTCCGGAAAGACCTGGTGGAGCTGAGGGATGGATACAGGTTCCTTGGCGACGAAGAGAACCGCCAGGATCTGTGAAGCGAGCGGATCCTTCAACATGCCACGATTCGAATGTCCTGAAAGGCGTCCTTCTGGAAGAGCCGAATCTCACCCAGCCGGACCAGTTCCAGGAGCGCCATGAGGGCAACCACCAGGTGGCGCCGGGAAATGCCCCGCTTGAAGAAGAGTGAGAAGAAGAACTCTCCCTCCAACTGGAGGAGCCGGCGAATCTCGTCGATCTTGCCGTCCAGCGTCACGTCGTCCCGATCGATCTCCACCAGGATCCGGTCCTTGTACCGGTTCACGATCCGGTGAAACGCCCGGACCACGTCGAAGAGGTCGACCACGACCATTTCCTTTTCTTCCTCCGCGAACTCGTTCGTTCCCCGGGTCCAGGAGGACTGCTCCAGGATCTCCTTTTCGTGGAGCAGGTGGGCCGCCTTCTTGAACTGCTCGTATTGGAGCAGATCCCGGACCAGTTCCTCCCTGGGATCTTCCTCCGGTTCCGGCTCGGACAATTCGTCTTCGGGGAGGAGCATTCTGGACTTGATGTGGATCAGCGTGGCCGCCATGACCAGGTATTCACCGGCCACGGTCATGTTCAGATCCCGCATCAACTGCAGGTAGTCCAGGTATTGCCGGGTCACCCGGGCGATGGGGATGTCCCGGATGTCCAGTTCCTGGGTCCGGATCAGGTGGAGCAGCAGGTCCAGCGGGCCCTCGAAGACATCGAGCTGAACCTGGCAAGTCTCCGTCTCGGTCACCATAGCGAACGCCGGTCGTAATTTATATTCATGGCCTGACGCACCTCACCCAAGGTCTCCCGGGCGCGGCCCTGAACCCGCCGGCTGCCCTCCACCAGGATCTCCTTCACTTTCTCCCGGTCTTTCTCCAAATCGACGCGCTTCTGGTGCAAAGGCTCCACGACCGGGATCATTCCCTCGAGCAGCCGGCGCTTGCAGTCGATGCAGCCGATCTTGGCCGTCCGGCAACCCTGCGCCGCCCACTCCTGTCCCTCGGCCGGCGTGAAGACCTTGTGGTGGTCGAAGACCGGACACACCTCCGGGTCGCCCGGGTCGGTCCGGCGCACCCGCGCCGGGTCGGTGACCATGGTCATGACCTTGCGGCGAATCTTGCCCGGGTCTTCCGACAATTGGATGACGTTGCCGTAGCTCTTGCTCATCTTCCGGCCATCGGTGCCCGGCAGCCGCGGCGTGGTGGTGAGCTTGGCCTGGGGTTCGGGAAAGACGCGGCCGAAGAAATGGTTGAAGCGCCGGGCGATCTCCCGCACCAGCTCCAGGTGGGAAACCTGATCCTCGCCCACGGGCACGACTTCTCCCTTGTAGATCATGATGTCGGCCGCCTGCAGAACCGGATATCCCAGGAAGCCGTAGTTGGAGAGATCCTTCTCCCGCAACTGCATGACCTGCTCCTTGTAGGTGGGAACCCTCTCCAGCCAAGGCACGGGAACCACCATGGACAAGAGGAGATGGAGCTCGGCATGCTCCGGCACCAGGGACTGGATCATCAGGGCCGATTTTTCAGGATCGAGCCCGGCCGCGATCCAGTCGATGGCGATCTCGATCACGTTGTCCTGCACCGCGCGGGTGTCCTGGTACTCGGAGGTCAACGCGTGCCAATCCACGATCCCGTAGATGCAGTCGTACTCCTCTTGCATGCCGACCCAGTTGTCCAGGGCACCGATGAGGTGTCCCAGGTGCAACCGTCCCGTCGGCCTCATTCCGCTGAAAACCCGTTTCTTGGTCACGTTTTCGGCCTCCCTATTGCCGCGGCCGCCGTCCGCGTTCGAAAGCGACGCCCATGATTTACCAGATACCCCCGTCTCGCAACCGGGGGAAAGGCGACACCGGAGCGGCGACATTCTTGTCGCCGACCGGAGCGGCGACATTCTTGTCGCCGTCTGGAGCGGCGACATTCTTGCCGTCTGGGCCAAGCGACTTTCCTGTCGCCTCTCCTCGGCGACAGGAACTTCGCGGCTCCACTATAATGGCCCCCCGTGAGCGGCCTTCTTTTCAACACCGCCTTTGCATTTTATGTGGCCGGACTCGCGTGCAGCACTCTCGTCTTCTTCGCCAACAAGGCAGCCCTCTTTCGCATTGCCGTCATTACGGTGGGGATTGGCTTCGGGTTGCACTCCGGATTCCTCATCGCTTCCGCGGTGGAGACGGCACACTTTCCGCTCACCGGTCTTCGCGATTCCCTGGGATTTTTTGCCTGGACCGTCTCCCTATGCTTTTTCGTTTCCTACGTCCGGTACCGGATCCGGGCCCTGAGTACGTTTCTGCTGCCGGCGGTGGCGGCACTGATGCTGGGAACGGTCTTTCTGAAGGCCTCACCCATAAAGCCAATGCTGAGCAGCGCCTGGCTCTACGTGCATACGCCCCTCATGTTCCTGGCCTACGGCATGTTTCTGGTCACTTTCGTGGCGCGCGCCATTCGAGG
>JAPOYZ010000507.1 GCA_026706325.1 Candidatus Aminicenantota bacterium | reverse complement strand
TCGTGTGCAGCGAGGGAGGGCCTTCCAGCGCGATGACCTCCACCTCGTGCAGGAGACGGCCCGAATCGAAGTCCAGCCCCAGGGCGCGAAGCGAGTGGTGCGCTTGCGGCGAGTCCCCCTCGGAAACCCCGGTGGTCAGCCAGATCTTGCCGTCTCGCACGACGGGCGAGGACCAGCCCTGCCCGGGAATGGGGACTTTCCAGACGACGTTTTCGGATTCGCTCCAGGTCAGGGGCAGATCAACGGCATCCGAGTGCCCCTGGGCGGTCGGACCTCGAAACTCGGGCCAGTCCTGTGCCGCAAGCTGCGGCACCCCCAAGAGAGACGCCAAGAGGAATGTCAGCGCTATGAATTGAATCGTATAAACGGACGTGTTCATGCCTGCCCACGACTGCCGGACCGCAGTTGGCTCACGCTCTCCGCCTCCTTCGGCTGGTACCGGAACGAATCCCGGAGGGGAGAGGGCCTTCCATCAGGGAGACGCGTAAAACGCCAAGTCGTCCATCTTCCAGACGTTGAGCTGGTTCGTGGCGACGCCCATGATGCTGATGAGAGCGCCGTCCTCTACGGACTTGGGTGAGGAACTGAAGTAACCGGAGATGTCCAAGACGTCCATCACCTGGCCGTCCAGGGTCCAGTAGACGGTGTTGGCGTCGTCGGTCAGGTAGACCCCCCAGCGCCGGGGGCGCTCCAGCAAGTCCGCGATCTCCGCCGGTTCCCGATAGACCCGCGTGGCGAGAGCCATACAGGGAACGGTCACGTAGGGACCACCCGTCGCGATGGCCGCCTCATGGGCGACCCTGAGCTCCTGGGGGGTCATGGTCTTGCCTTCTTCGGTCCCGAACTTGTCCCTCGGATACTTTTCGAAGTCATCGGGCCTGAGACCGCGCACCAGGTAGACGAAGAGCCCGTCGTCCCGCAACAGGTCGAAATGGAGCTGTATGCCCCGGTCCTCGTCCTCCTGGCCGCCCACGAAACCGTGCCAACTGCCCAGCGTGATGCTCCACGCCTGGACCAGTTGTCCCTTCTCGTTCATTTCCTCGGGGTAGTCCTCGTGGCTGAACACGCCGACGGTCACCTCCGCGCCGTTGGTCCCGGCCAGCCCGGGATTGAAATACTTCCCGGTGGTGCCGAAACCGCCCAGGACGGCTTCGCCGGGACCGGGAGGGGGCGCACGCTCAACCTCGAGCAGCCAATGTCCGTCCCGGATTCGCGCCCGGGCCGTCGGCATGCGGGTCCACCGCTTCAGGTCGAATTGGTCCGGAGGACCGTAAGCCTGGTTGAAATCGTCGCTGAACTGCACCGTCAACTTGGCCTTGGTGGCTTCGTGTTCCGCCTGCGTCACCAGGCTGGGAGCCGCAGTCTCTTCGGCTGCCGGCTCCTCAGATGCCGGCGCCTCTTGAGGGGGACTGCCACAGCCCGGACCGGCAACGGCCAAAGCCGCCGCTCCCAGAACTCCCACCCACCGTCGAAACACTCTCTTGCTCATGATTTCACCTCATTCGGAACCGGTACTTGGCGCGCCCGGTTCCCTGATTTCCAACTGTTGGTTGGTCTGGATGGGACCCGCAACAACCTGGCGTTCCCCTGAGGGCCAGACCACCTCGATCCGGTCCACGAGGCTCACGTTGCCCAGTCCGAAGTAAAAGGGCAACCGGCTCTGCGAGAGGTAGCCCGATTTTCCGTCGTGCACCCGAGTATAACTCAGGGCCCCGGCCTGCAACGTCACCCGCGCGCCCAGACCGTCCCGGTTGCTTCGCTCACCCTGCAGCTTCACCTTCAGATAGCGGATCGGCTTATTCTCGGCCAGATCGCTGACCAGCACCATCGGCTCGGAGTTGAACTCGTTGGTGACGATGTCCTGGTCGCCGTCTCCATCCAGGTCGAATATCACCGATGCACGGGACCCCAAAGCGGCCCAGACCACGAACCGCCCGCTTCGTTGCCCACAACGGGAATGCGTTTTGTCCTCGCCGTCACAATCCAGGTCGAACCAGGGCCGGGCGGTCCGGTTCCCGCGCCTGGGCTCCACGCCCAGGATGAATTCGCTGTCCCGAAAGACCTTTCCGCCGTCATTGAGCAGGACCGAATTGACCCCGTAACGAAACGGATAGTTCATGCTCGACGCGATGAAGGCGTCGATGTAGCCGTCGGCGTTCAGATCTCCCGCGCTGAGGCCCCAGGGCCAGTAGTTCTCGGCGCCGACCTGGTCGGAGATTTCCCGGAATCGGCCCTGACCCTGGTTGAGATAGAACGCATTTCCGTAGATGCTCTGCTCGCGCGGAACGCCCAGGCGCGACGGAGTCCATTGCATGTTCGACTTAAGTTTCTCGAAGAGGGGTGGGATGCCTTCGCTCATGTCCGAATGCATGTCGGTGAGGAAGATATCCATGTGGCCGTCGTTGTCGAAATCGAAGACCTGGATCCCCATCGATCCCCAGGGGGTCTTGGGAAACAACTCCCGGCTCTTCTTGACGAACTTCTTTCCCTCCACATTTTCGTAATACTCGTCGTTGCCTTGCATGTTCAGGACGTAGAGGTCGGGCCAACCGTCGCGGTTGACGTCGATGGGATTGGCGTCGCCGCTCCAACCTTCGTCGACGAGCCCCATTTTCCCGGACACCTCCTCGAACCGGAGATCGCCCAGGTTCCGGTAGAGCAGGCTCTTCTCCGTACGCTCCGGCCTCAGATGCCCCCCGAAGGCGTCTTCCACCCCGACGTAGTAGCCTCCCCGGCCGACCTGCCCGGTGGTGTAAACGCCCACGTTGGTCACGAACAGGTCCAGGAGACCGTCTCGATCGTAATCGAAGAACACGCTTCCGGATGAGTGCCCCGAATAGGCCAGGCCCGATTCCCGGGTGACGTCCCGGTACCGGCCCTTGCCCCTGTTTTCGAACAGGACGTTTCCCTGGCGCACGGTGGTGACGAAGAGGTCGGCATCGCCGTCGTTGTCCACGTCGGCGAAGGAGGCCGCCACACTGATCCTGTCGGGCAAACCGACTCCAGCCGTTTCGGTCAGGTCCCGGAAGCGGCCGCGGCCCAGGTTCTTCCAGAGTTGATTGGCTCCGACCTGGTTGAGGAAGTAGATGTCCTCGAGGCCGTCGCCGTCCACGTCCGCGGCGGCGATGCCGTTCCCGTGGTCGTAGTGCACCGGTTTCCAGTATTTCCCCGAATCATCCACGATCCGGTGAAGGAATTTGATTCCACTCTCTTCGACGCGGTCGGAGAACCGAAAATCGTGAAATACGCCGATGTCGCCCTTGCGTTCGATCTGCAATTCCCTTCGGATTTCCAGCCATTCGGGCGCCAGCACCGTGTCCGGAATCGGCAACACTTGCGCCGCCGCCTGGGAGCCGCCCTTCTGCCCGGCGGCTCCCCGGTTCCCCCCGAAAAGGACCAGAGCCAGGACCCCCGTAGTCAACCAGACCCGCCGCAGGCCCAAAAAGAACGGCCCCGGAATCGCCTTTCCTTCCAGATTCGCTGTCGCCATGATTCGTCGCTTCCGGCTACCGCAGCTTGCGCCCCAGTATACTGCCAACTCCCTCTGCCGTTAGACGATTCATGCGTTTGCAGCCCGACCCATTACTCAAGACCGCAAGGCTTTCCTGAATTACGGCGCAGCGTGATATAGCGGTTCGACTCTCCGGCCGGCCAGACCTCGCATCGGCCGTCCGGCCATTCGACGGCAACACCGTCTGCCTCCGTGGCTGCGCCGAGTCCGAAATGAACCCTTACGTCATGGGCGCTCAGATAGCTTCCATCGGTTCGGCTGCGTCGCAAGAGGGGCCGGACTCCCTCCCGCAGCACAGCAACTCCCGCCTGTTCGATGCCGGCATAAGGGCTCTTCTCTCCTTCCAAGCGGACGCCCAGCCAGCGCCGGCTCGATGACGCCTGGTTGAGCAGGAGACGCACCGGTCCGTTGTTGTTGGAGACCACCACATCCACGTCTCCATCGTCGTCCAGATCCCCGAAGGCCGCTCCACGGCTCACTTCGACCAGATCCAGTCCCGGTCCCGCGGCCGCGGCGGCCACTTCCCGGTACTCGCCCCCGCCGTGGTTCCGAAAGAGCTGGTTCTTCTGGGCGTAGGGATAAGGCGAATCTGAGGGCTGGTTCTCATCCACGGTGACCGCCCCGTTGGCCACGAACAGGTCCAGCCAGCCGTCATGATCGTAGTCGAACCAGAGGGTCCCGAATCCGGTGTAGGGGACACTCGCTTGGGCCAGCGCGAAACGTGCCGTGGCGTCGGTGAACCCTGTGGCCAGATCGCTGAGATAGAGGGTATTGGTCTCGCGCTGGTTGTGGGTGACGAAGAGGTCCTCGTCGCCGTCGCCGTCGAAATCGCCGGCCGTCACGCCCATGCCCGCCTCCGCCACGCCGTCGGCGTTGTAAGCGACCCCGGACATCAGCCCGAAATCCTCAAAGCCTTCCTCGCCGCCGTTGATCCACAGTTGATTGGGTGTTCCGTCATTGGCGACGTAGATATCCAACCTGCGGTCCCGGTTGGCGTCCACCGCAATGACGCCCAATCCGGCCCCGAAGGCGGCGCCCAGCCCAGCCTCCTCGCTGACGTCTTCGAACCTGCCGCCCCCCAGGTTCCGAAACAGCCGGTCCGGCACCGCCTCGTAGACGCTGGGCGAACAGTAGTCCCGACGGCTCTCGCCGCAGACCTTGTTCCCCCTGACGGTGAAGGAAACGTAGTTGGCGACGTAGAGGTCCAGACGGCCGTCCCCGTCGTAGTCCAAAAAGGTGGCGCTGGTGCTGAACCTGGGGTCGTCCACGCCGGCGTCCCGGGTCACGTCCCGGAAGGTCCCGTCGCCGCGGTTTTGAAGAAGGACGTTCGGTCCGAAATTCGTCAGGTAGACGTCCAGGTCGCCGTCCCCGTCGTAGTCTCCCACAGCCAGGCCCATGCCGTAACCTTCGTGTCCCACGCCGGCGCCGTCGGTGGCATCGACGAATCCGAGCCGGCCCGTCTCCTTCAACTGGTTGCGAAAAAGGCGGTTGCGCGGCGGCCAGCGTCCGGGGAACGGAAACAGCGACTGGGAGCGGGTCTTGGCCGGGTCCAGCAGCGCGCCCTGGATCAGGTAGACGTCCAGGTCGCCGTCCCCGTCGTAATCCAGCAGGCCCACCCCGGAGCCCATGATCTCAGGCAGATGGTACTCGCCGGTGGCGCCGATGAAATGATGGAAGTCCAAGCCGACTTCCCGGGCCGCTTCCCGGAATGCGGGATCGCCCTCCGCTTCCACTATTCCGCCGGCCAATACGCCGGCCAGTGCGAAGACGAAAACCGGCGGGAAACGGCTCATGGAAACCCTTTTCCTATTCGGCGCCAAGAGCGCCCATCCCTTCCAGCCGGGTCAGGAGATCCTCGATTTCCCGCAGCAGGGAATGCTGGTTGGACGCGGCGGCCATCCGCTTCGCCTTCAGCGCGGCCTCCTTGGCCTCCCGAAACTGTTTCATCTGGATCCGGGCCAGGGCCAAGGTGTGCAGATACACGGGCGTGCCCTCGTTCTCGGGTTCCAGTGTCCTCTCCAGGTGCCGAACCGCTTCGGCCGGCTTGCCCTGGGTCATGAGCAGGCGGGCCAGGTTGAAGTGCGGGAGATGGAAATTCGGCTCGTACCGGATGGCCAGACGGAAATGCCGTGCCGCATCTTCGGCCTGCCCCTTCTGCGCCAGCAGATACCCCAGGTTGTTGTGGCTCAGGGAGTGGTAGGGGTTGATCTCCAAGGCCTTTCTCAACGCTTCCCCCGCCTCGTCCATGCGGCCCGTCATGCCCAGGAACATGCCGAAGTTGTAGTGGGTCTTGTACATGCCCGGGTCGATGGCCACCGCCTTGCGGTAGTGTTCCTCCACCTTTGCCGGGTCACGCAACACGACGTACAACGAGGAGAGATTCCCGTGGACCACCGAGTGATCCGGGTCGATCTCCAGGGCCTTCAGAAAGGCGGTTTCCGCGGCCCGGAAATCGCCTCGGTCGCGAAGGGCGATCCCCTCTTCCAGATGCCAGGTGGCTCCGGAGGCGAGTGACCGGATCGCGTCCAGCAACGGATCCTGACGGGGAGGCTCCTTGGTCGAGCTGCGCCGGAACTGGACGAGATGCTCCCGCATCCTGGCTCCGTCGCCCAAGTTCCGGTAGGCCAAGCCGAGAGCGTAGTGGCTGGCCCCGAATTCAGGGAACAACTCGCACGCCTTCCGAAAATGATCGACCGCTCCCGGCAGGTCGCCCGTGTCGGCCTGGACACGCCCCAGGCCGTAGTGGGCCATCGCCGAGCCGGGGTGGTCCCGGATGATTCGTTGGTACGCCGCGCGGCTCTCCTCCGCCTGGCCCAGTTGCCGGAGGACGTCCGCCAGGGCCAAACTCGCCGGAACGTCATCCGGTTTGAGCGCCACGGCCTGCCGAAACGTGGACGCCGCTCCCTCCAGCTTTCCCAGCGGGACCCGGACGACTCCCAGGTAGTAGGCCCAGGGATAGTGATCGGGCGCCAGCAGATGAGACCTGAGATAGAGCGGCTCCGCCAGCTTGTAGCGCTCATGGGCGTGGAGAATCATTCCCAGCCGGCCGCTGGCCTCCGCGGACTTGGGCTCCGGGCGCAGCCGGTTCGCGGCCGCCTCGATCTGTTGCCACGCCGTGGAGTCGAACTCATCCTTCCACGGGGCCAGATCCGGGATGGGGGGAAGGTCTTCCGCCGGGGCCGGGGTCGCGAAGGAGACCGTGAAGCTCAGGCTCAGAACCAAGAGAACCGCGCTCGCGCTTTTCCGCTGGCGTTCTCCTGCCAACCTCGGTCCTCCCGTCTGCCGGCTCATTGGTCCGTCACCATTCTACCGCTGCCGCGATAGAGAACCGTATATTGGTCGACGGGCAGGGCGCTCCACTCTTCCACCTTTCCGTCCGTCCATTCGGCGCGGACCTTCAACACCCGCGTCTCGTCCCCGAGTCCGAAGAGAAGCCTGGGATCGTTGGCGGACGCGTAGCTCCCGTCCGTCCGGACCCGGCGCCAGAGTGCCTGATCCCCCGGCAGGAATACACCCACCCGCGTGCCCAGCAGATCTCTCTTGAGCCGCCGGTCCATCAACCTCAGACCCAGCCAATGGCGCCCCTGGCCCGTCTGGTTGATCAACAGCCGCACCGGGCCATTG
>JAPOYZ010000247.1 GCA_026706325.1 Candidatus Aminicenantota bacterium | reverse complement strand
CCGCTACTGGAATGAAGCCAACACGGAACTCTAAGGAGCCGCGGTTTTCCTACCGCCGGAAGAGCGAAGCAAAGGAGCCGCGACATTCCTGCCGCCGAGGGAGCGAAGCTAAGGAGCGGCGACATTCCTGTCGCCGAGGGAGCGAAGCGACCCAGGCCCGGCGACTTTCCTGTCGCCAGGCCCGGCGGTTTTCCTACCGCCGACCGGGAACGGCGACTTTCCTGTCGCCAGTTCGAGCGAAGCGACCCAACCCCACCCCCTCTCCCCCACGAGGTGAAATAGCACCATGAGATTCAGCTTGGGCACCGCCCTCGGCATCGAAGTCCACGGCCCGGACCTGGTCCTGGCCGTCGTCCGAAAGGGTTTCCGCCATTTCGAGCTCCAGGACCACGCCGTCATCAATGACTTCCGGACTCTGCCTCCGAACCAACTCCGGGAGCGGATCCGCCAGTCCGTCCGGTCCTACGGCACGCTCAAGGACCGGATCGTCCTGGGAGTTCCCCGTGACGAGGCCGTCGTCCGGTGGCTGGAACTTCCGCTGGAGGTGGAAGAGAACCTGGATCAGATGGTCCAGTTTCAAGTGGAGCGCCTGGAACCCACCGAGGAGAACGGGTCCTACTACGAATACCAGGTGCTGGAGAAGGATGAGGTCACAGGCAAGCTGCTGATCCAGATCACCATGCTGCCGCGGGCCACGCTGGACCGGTATCTGGAGATCCTCCAGCCCGCCGACCTGTACCCCGTTGCCATCCGCCTGTCCAGCATCGCCTACCACCAGGTTCTGCTGGCTCACGCCGACGGACTGCCCGCGGAGCAGCCTTGCCTTGCCCTGGCCTTGAACCCCGGTTCCATCGAGATGGTGCTGGTCTCCGGCTCCAGCAAGTATTTCTCCCAGAAGGTGGGGCTGGGGGAAGGGGAAGCGCTGACTCTGCCGTCGATCCTGCGCCACGTGGACGCCTTTCTCTCCCAAGTCAGTCCGTTGGGCGGCGAGCTTCGCAAGATCTACCTGAGCGGCTCTCTGGCCCGCTCCCTCCTGGGCGAGTTCCGGGCCCGCTTCGAGGATTGCGAGCTGCTCCGCACGCACCTTCATTTGGCCCCGGAGAACCTCAGGGCGGAGAGGGTGGAGCCCTTCCTGCCGGCCGCCGGCCTGGCCATTTCAGGCCTGACCCGGTCTGGGCCCGCCCGGTACAACCTGATTCCGGAGGAGAAGCGCCTGGTGCTGGAACGGTCCAGCATGGTGCCGACGGCGCTGCTGGCCGGGCTCCTGGCGGTGATGTCCGTGGCCCTGCTGGGCAGGGACTATTTCCAGCAGTCCGATCTGACCCACCAGATCCAGGTGGAACTCAACGCCCTCCAACCCAGGGTCCAGGAGGTCATGGAACTGCGGGAGAGGACCCGCCGGGCCGAACTCCGGCTGGCCGAGTTGCAGGAGTTGATGCAGGGCCGGGAGAAGGTCCTGGGCATCCTGCGCGAAATGACGGAGAAGACCCCCGACGATGCGTTCCTGGACCAGCTTTCGATACGAGGGGAACAGGTCACCATGGTGGGCTACGCGTCGTCGGCGTCCGGGCTCCTGTCCAACCTCACCACCACCGAGTCGCTGGACACCGTCGAGCCCCGGAACATCGCGCCCGCCAGGGGGATGGGGAATCGGGAGAAGTTCACCTTCGACGCCACGTCCAAGTGAAAGGGAACCATGAGGAAGCTGACACTCAGAGAACGTCGCATTCTGCAGGGAGGGGGGCTGACGGCAGCGGTCGTGCTGGTCTACTTCTTTGCGGTGGAACCCTTCAATGAGGCCCGGGCCTCCATCCCGGCCGAACTGGAGACCAAGGCCAAGCTGCTGCAGCGTTCAAGGCAGCTCCTCTCCCAGCGGGACTACTACCGGTCCCGGGGCGACGAGCTGGAGCGGCGGGTCCAGCAGTACGAGAATCGCTTCATCGACGCCGAGAATTCCAGCGACGCCACCACCAAGGTCGAGCTGGCGGTGCGGGATCTGGCGTCCCGGCTGGGAATCACCATCGCCCGGAGCAGCCGGGTCCAGGAGCGGGTCCTGGACGACCGATACGCCAAGATCACGCTGAGAGTGAATCTCCGGGCCGACCTGCGGCAGGTGTTGGAGTTCGTCCACGCCGTTTCGACCTACCCCAAGTTCCTCAAGGTCGAGAACCTGGAGCTCCGGGTCGCAAGGGTCAGAGGCAAGCGCCGCCTCAACCCCAGCATGCACGTTTCGGGGCTGATTCAACTTTCTCCCGCGCCGGGCATCTCTACCAGGAGCGGAACATGAGGCAGGGAATCGTTTTGCTCAATCTGTTGCTGGTGGCGGGTGTCGGCCTGCTGGGACAGCGCCTGATCTCGAACTGGCGCCAATTCCAGGAGTCCACCCGTCAGGAAGTCTATCAGCGGATCAACCGGAGTCCCGAGCAGCCGGAGGAAGCGTCCTTCCGGCAGGAATCGGCGCGGCCCTTCAACCACTACCTGGAGGTCCACGAGCGGAACCTCTTCAACCCCGAACGCCGGCCGGAGGAAGAGGTGACCGGCGCGGAGGAGCTGGCCACCCAGAAGCCCCCTCCACTGCCCATCAAGCCGACGCTGCACGGCGTCTCCACCATCCGCGGCGAGCAGAGGGCGTTTCTGACCGTTTTCGCGGGAAAGAAGAACCAGGGCGAGTCCCGGACGGTGATGCTGGGAGACATGGTGCAGGGGTACCGGGTGGGCGAGATCACGCCGACCACGGTCACGCTGGTATGGAACCATCACACCGAGCTCATCGACATCATGGACTCCAGGAAGGGCAAGCAGCCCAAGAAGTCGGCGGGCAAGCAGGCCGGCGCCGGCGCGGTCAACATCGTGACCGTCGGCTCCACCCGGGCCGCGGTGGAGACGGTGGCCGCATCGGTCCCGCCCGCCGAAGAGGCGGTGCGTGCGGCCGTGAGTCCCGCCGCCGGCCAACAACGGGTCCGGAACGCCGGAGCCGCCGCCCGGGGCCGAACGACCCTCACGGGCCGCCAGGGCGCCGCCCGCGGGCGCACCGGTACCGCCAGGCGTCCCGTCTATGGCAGCGCCGCGACCCGGAGATGAGGAGGACCGGCAATTTCCCGCGGAGCGGCGGTTTTCCAACCGCCGGAAAGGAGCGGCGGTTTTCTTACCGCCGACTCTTGCAGCCGGAGCGAAACGGGCGATTGGAAACCGCCCCTCCCTCCGAACGCCATGATTTCGAAATTTACTCGTGACCCAATGATGACTCAAAAGAGGTTCAAATAATGCGTGTGTTGATCGCAGTGGTTGTAATTCTTTTCAGCGGGAGCGAACTCTTCGTCGCTGCACAGCGCGTCGGCTTCGCTCAGCGTTCCGGGACCACCCGGCAGACGGGTCAGGAGCCGTTGATCGTCGATGACGGCGCTCCTCCGGCGTCCGGCTCGACGTCCGGGGCGCGGGACGCGCTCCAAAAGCGCCGGCAGGCGCTTCAGAAGGTGTACGGAACAGCGGGACGGGGGGCTTCGGGCGGCTCCGGGGCCGCCGCCGCGGCGGGATCCTCTCGCGATGAGCCGCGGACCGCGACCTCGGCCGGGAACCGGGCAAAGCGCTCCGGCAACGGGAATGGAGGAGTGAAGCTGGCTTTCACCGACATGCCCATCGACCGGGTGGTGAACGCCGTCATGACCGAGTTGGGCTACTCCTACGTCATCGACCCGGCCGTTTCCGGAACGGTCAGCCTGTTCACCATGGACGACATCCCCAAGAAGACCCTCTTCCGGGTCCTGGAGCAGGTGCTCAAGCTGTCCGGTCAGGCCATCGTCAAGCAGGAGGGAATCTACGTCGTCCTGCCCATCGGCAAGAGTCCGCGTGTGCCGCACAAGATTCTGGGCCGGCCGTCTTCTTCCGGCGCGAGCCCGGCCGTCCCCGCTCCGCTCCAGGAGAAAACAGACGCCCGGGAGGAGGAACCCGAGACCGCGCCTCCCGGGCGGGAATCCCCCGAATCCGGTCCCTCGGAAGGCGCCGTGAGGGTGGTGTCTCCGGGGGGAACTGCTCCCGCCGCGGGAGTGGCTCTCCCCGGAGAGACGGCAACGCCCGCCACGCCCGTGCTTTCTCAAGAGGAAGGGTCTGCCGCAGCGGAGCGGGCGGCGGCCTCGCAGGCCGCTCCCGGCCCCATCGTACTGACACCGGCGGAGTCGGAGGAGGCCCTCCGGCTGGAGGACGAAGAGGGCATCATCACCTATGTCATCCCCCTCCACTACCTGCCCTCCGAAGACATGATCGAGATCGTAAAACCCTTCGTCTCCGAGGGGGCCACCGTGGTCAACCTGGTCTCGGTCAACATTCTCCTGATCACCGACTACCGCCGGAACATCCAACAGGCGCTGAACCTGATCCGGATGCTGGACACCGAGTATTTCTCCATCAACACCGTCGATTTGATCACCATACGGCACAATCACGCCGTGGACGTAGCCACAGACCTGAGTGCGGTCTTCTCTCCCAGTGAGAAGGGCGGCGGTGTGCGCATCGTCGCCATCGAGCGGCTCAACAGCATCCTGGTGGTCACGCACGCGCCTGCGGTCCTGCAGGAGGTCAAGACCTGGGTGGCCAAGTTGGACACTCCTTCCACCAACACCAATCTCAAGACCTACGTCTACGAGGTCGAGAACAACACCGCCGCCTACATCGCCGACGTCCTGGGCCAGCTCTACTACCAGGGCATGGGCCTGCCCACGGGCGGGACCGATCCCACGGACCCGCAGGCGGACGATCAGATCCGGCGGACTCCGACCCAGGATCCCGGCTTCCTCCGCCAGCAGCGGGGCTTCGGTGGCTACGGCGGTGGCTATGGCGGGTATGGAGGCGGCTACGGCGGCTATGGCGGGTATGGAGGCGGCTACGGCGGGATGGGCGGCTATGGCGGTGGCTATGGCGGGTATGGAGGCGGTTACGGGGGTTACGGCGGTGGCTACGGCGGCTACGGCGGCGGGTACGGTGGCTACGGCGGCGGCTATGGCGGCTACGGCGGGATGGGCGGCTATGGTGGTGGCAGGGGCATGGGGCCCTCCCTGTTCGGGCGTTCCCTCAGCCGCCCGTCCGGTATCCGGGTGGTGAGTGCAGGAGACATCCGCATCGTCGTCAACGATTTCAGCAACTCCCTGATCATCCAGTCCACCGAAGCGGATTACCGTTTTCTGCTGGAAACGATTCGCCAACTGGACAAGCTGCCGCGCCAGGTGTTCATGGAGGCCAGGATCTACTCGGTGGAGCTGCGGGACGACCTCAGCTTCGGCGTGGCCGCCTTCCTCCGGGGCCGGCAGGCCGACGCCACGGGACCGCCCACCACAGGCAGCATCACGGGAGCCTCTGAAGGGGGCGGGGGAGGCGGCGCCTTGTCCGTGGTGACCAAGGCCTTCATCGGAGCGCAGCGGGAGTTGGAGGCGGCCATCACCGCCCTGCGCTCCCGGACCAACGTGGAGATCCTGGAGGCTCCCACGCTGCTGGCGGTGGACGGAATGCAGGCTCGAATCAATGTGGGGGCCGAGGTCCCGGTCACCACCGCCTCTTACGGCGACCCCATCACCTCGGGCGTCGCCAGCGCCTTTGCCAACAGCATCAACTATCGTCCCACCGGCACCTCCGTCCTGATCATGCCCCGCACCAGCGCCAGCGGCATCGTGACCATGGACCTGGCCATCGAGGTCAGCCAGGCTGCAGGTTCGTCTCTCACCCCCACCATCAGCCAGAACTACGTGGAGACCTCCCTGATCGTCCGGGACGGCGAGACGGTGGCCATCGCGGGCATCATCAGCGACATCACCGACCTCGGCCGCAACCGGATCCCCGTGTTGGGAGACATCCCCGTGGTGGGGGCCCTCTTCGGACGGACCACCAAGAGCAAGCGCCGCTCCGAGCTGGTCGTCTTCATCACCCCCCACGTCATTCACGGCCTGCCCACGGCCGTGGAGCTGACGCTGGACTTCAAGCGGGCCCTCCGCAACGCCTACCACACCATCAACCGGAAGGACCAGGAACACCGCGACTTGATCCAGAGGCGGAAAACCGAAGAAGGGCATTGAAATGAGGCGCGTTGCGACTGCCGCGCTGCTGCTGGTCTGGCTCGTTCCGTCCCCCGCCTCAGCCGCGTCTCCTCACCGGGTCCGCCTCGTCAAGACCGACGCGGCGCGGGTGGACATCTACGCCGGCGAGGCCCTCTTCGCCTCCTACCACTACGGCATCGGCCTGCACAAACCCATCCTCCATCCCCTGCGCAGCCCTCGGGGCCACCGGATCACCCGGGCATTCCCCATGGAGTTCGGCGTCCCCGGCGAGCAGACCGACCACTGGCAGCACGAAGGCGTCTTCCTCACCTACCGCAACGTCAACGGCGTTGACTTCTGGTCCAAGTTCCCCCCCACGCGAGACCGGCCCGGCAGCGGACGGATCCGCCACAAAGGCTTCACCCGCCTGGAGGACGGAGAAAAGGGCATCCTGGGGACCACCGCCGACTGGATCGCCCCCACCGGCCAAGTCCTGCTCCAGCAGAATTCTCAAATGACCATCCGAGCCGGGCCCGCCCGGCGGACTCTCGACCTGAAAATCACCCTGACCGCCCAGGACGAGCCGGTCACCTTCGGCGACATCGAAGAAGGCCTGCTGGCCATCCGCGTCGCCTCCAGCCTGCGCGAGGACCGCACCGGCCGCTACCTCAATGCCGAAGGCCTGGAGCTGGCGAAAAACGTCTGGGGCAAGAGGTCGCCCTGGGTGGCCCTGCGCGGAACCGTCCAGGACGAGGACCTCACCCTGGCCATCCTGAACCACCCCCGCAGCGTCCAATACCCCACTTACTGGCACGCCCGCGCCTACGGCCTCTTCGCCGCCAACCCCTTCGGCCGCGCCGATTTCGAAAAGGGCGCTCCGCCCCTGAACTTCTCCCTGCCCCCCGGCGAATCGGCCCTCCTCCTCTACCGCATCCTCATCCACTCCGGCCACCTCACCCGTCCCCAGATCGAGGAAGAATTCCGCAAATACCGCTAGGAGCGGCGGTTTCCAACCGCCGACTGGGAGCGGCGACATTCCTGTCGCCCGGAGCGGCGGTTTTCCTACCGCCGACTGGGAGGGGCGGTTTTCCTACCGCCCGGAGCGGCGACATTCCTGTCGCCGACTGGGAACGGCGACATTCCTG
>JAPOYZ010000338.1 GCA_026706325.1 Candidatus Aminicenantota bacterium | reverse complement strand
CCCCGGGAGGTTCTCGCCCGGGGCAGGGAGACCCAATCCGCGGTCATTCCGTCGACGCTGTCGACGGCTCGAATCGCAACCACGTGCTCGTAGGTTCTCCCGTCTCCCATGACGCCGACGCTCTTGACCGGCAACAGGACGGCGAAAGACTGCCAGATCTGCTCGTAGAGACGGGCCCGGCGAACCTCCTCATCCACGATTCGATCCGCTTGGCGCAGCAGCGCCAACCTCTCGTCGGTCACCGGGCCCAGGATGCGGACGGACAGGCCGGGACCCGGAAATGGCTGTCTCCACAAGATCTCCCGGGGGAGGCCCAACTCCCGGCCGACCTGGCGAACTTCGTCCTTGAACAGATCCCGCAGCGGCTCCACCAACTCCAGATCCATCTCCTCCGGCAATCCCCCGACGTTGTGATGACTCTTGATCACGGCCGACGGACCCTTGACGGAGACCGATTCGATGACGTCGGGATACAGCGTCCCCTGGACCAGGAAGCGCACATCTCCGAGCTTGCGGCATTCCTCTTCAAAGACTCGAATGAAGGTTTCCCCGATGATCTTCCGTTTCCTCTCCGGTTCCTCCACGCCCGCCAGAAGATCCAGGAACCGGGACCTCGCTTCCACCCCCACCACGTTCAATTGCAATTCGTCCCGCACCGTAGCGAGCACCTGCCGGAACTCTCCTGCCCGCAACAAGCCATTGTCCACGAAGACACAGGTGAGGCGTCGACGGATGCTCTTGTGGACCAGGATGGCCGCGACGGTCGAGTCGACCCCACCGGACAACCCGCAAACGGCTCGTCCCGATCCCACGCGGTCCCGGATCTGGTCGACGGTGCTCTCGATGAAAGAGGTCGCGGTCCAATCACGCTTGCAGCCGCAGAGGTCCACAAAATTTGAGAATACTTCCCGCCCCAGCGGCGTGTGAACCACCTCGGGGTGAAACTGGACGCCAAAGATCCGCCGCTCCCGGCTTTCCATGACGGCGAGAGCGCTGTGCGTGGACGCCACCCGCCGAAACCCGGAAGGCACCGCCTCGATCCGGTCGCCGTGACTCATCCAGACCTGCATCGTCCGGGGAAGGCCATCCAGCAGAGGCGAGGAACGGGACCGTTCCAGCTGGGCCTTTCCGTATTCACGCCGGGAGGGGTGAACCTGCCCCCCGAACCGGTGGGCCAGGAGCTGCATGCCGTAGCAGATTCCGAGCAGCGGGACGCCACAGGAGTAGATTTGAGGATCAGGATGCGGAGCACCCTCTTCGAATACGGACCGGGGCCCTCCGGACAGGATGATTCCGCTGGGCTGGCGGCTCTCGATTTCCTGAAACGGCGTGTGGTACGGAACCACCTCCGAGAAGACTTGGGCCTCACGAATCCGGCGGGCGATCAACTGCGTATATTGCGACCCGAAGTCGAGAATGACGATGACTTCCCGGCTGCTCAACGGTACCTCTTGGCTCGGAGCGGGATTCGGCCCTCGCGGGTGCGGGATCGGCCCTTTGCCCAGTGACGGGAGCGGAGTATAGCACGCGGTTCTGACCCCGAAGGCCCCGGTCCGTCACCGCCTGATCCCGCTTGACTCAAGTCCGGGCAGGCGGGACCATCTCCGAAATGATCGGCGAGCAGACACTTCAGGGGATCCTCCTGGGCATCTTGCAGGGGCTGACGGAGTTCCTGCCGGTGAGCAGTTCGGGTCACCTGATACTGGTTCCCTGGCTGCTGGGCTGGCAGCCCTTGGGACTGATCTTCGACATTATGGTCCATGTCGGTACGCTCCTGGCGGTACTGGTCTATTTCCGGCACGAGTGGAAACAGTTTTCCGTACTGGCGTTCAAACGGTTGACGGGCCGGGCCCGGAACCGGAACTCCTTCCTGATGGACGCCATCCTCCTGGGAACCATTCCCGCGGTCGTGGCGGGTGGACTGTTGAAAGGCGTCATCGAGGAGCATCTCCGGACGCCCGCGGTGACCGCCCTCTGCCTGGCCCTGTTCGGCCTTGTCCTCTGGTGGGCGGACCGCCGGGGCGCCAAGAGCCGGTCCCTCCGGAGCCTGACCCGGAAAGACGGCATTCTGATCGGATTGGCCCAGGCTGTGGCTCTCATTCCGGGGGTCAGCCGGGCGGGCGTCACACTGAGCGCGGGACTCGCTCTGGGCCTGAATCGATCGGACGCCGCCCGGTTCGCCTTCCTCCTTTCCGCCCCCGTCATGGCGCTCGCAGGGGCGGCTGCCACCTACGAACTCCTCTCCGCCCGAAGCGCGGCCGCGGCTGCCGGGCTGGCTGACTCCACGTTGCTCCTTGGTGTATCATCGTCCTTCGTTAGCGGCATCCTATGTATCCGGTTTTTTCTTCGCTTTCTCGAGCGGCGTACGTTGCTGCCGTTTGTCGCCTATCGCTTCTTGCTGGCCTTTGTTATTTTCTGCACGTCCCTGTAACGGGGACGGCGGAAGACGTCCTTAAGGACTCCAAGTCCATTCCCGCCTACCAGAACCAGATACTGAGATCACATTTCCGATCCCAGTACTACAAGAGCGTGACCTCCGTCGGTCCCAGAACCAACGATCCTTTCGTCACACAATACGTAGACCGCCAGATCGGCTACTACCTGACGCGTATCCGCTCCGCGCTGGTCATGCTCAAGGTCCACTGCGAGGAGGTCCAGGAGATTCGGGCGAACGCCATGATCGACAACAGCCTTCAAATGACGCCCGAATTCCGGAAAAAATGGAGGAAAGCGCTCGGGGATCTCTCCCGCGATGCAAGAGGTCTCAAGAACCTCATCGGGAGCATCCTGCTCGGACTGGCCCGGAAAGACTCGAAACGGCCCCGGGTCCGCTCTTGGGGCGGACGGGACGGCTATCGCCCGGAGGTGCTGTACCTGAACCGGGAGCTGATGCTCGCGGAACGGCGCATCGAAGATTTCTTCTACCAGCCGACGAACACCGTGAGCTTCGAAGACCTTCGGGACAGGAAGACCATGCTGGTGCATCTCTACCACGTCCAGGAGATGGCCAAGAGACTTCGGGACGCGGTGGGCCGTTAGCAATTGCGATGATAGGGGAGGCGTGACCCGCACCGTGCCGAATCCAGTGAGCACGGGAGTCGGCGAAACCGGAAGGAGTGACTGATGCGTAGTCTCACTCAGTGGTGTCTGATCGGCGTCTTCAACCTGACCTGGCTGGCTGGCGGAGTGGAGGTGATTCCGATCCACCATGGATCCCTCATCCTGAAATGGCAGGAGAAAGTGGTCTACATCGACCCCTGGAGCCGGGGAGATTACACCGGACAACCCCCGGCGGACCTCATTCTGATCACCGATATCCACGGCGACCATATGGATCCCGAGCAGGTCTCCCGAATCCGGAAGGACGAGACCATCATCGTCGCCCCGGCGGCGGTGCAGAAGTCGGTGCCGGAGGCCATAGCGCTGAGCAATGGCGAAACCATCCGTCCCCTCGGGATCCAGGTGGAGGGGGTCGCCATGTACAACCTGAAACGGGGTCCGGAGGCGGGAAAGCTCTACCACACCCGGGGCAGGGGAAACGGATACATCCTCACGTTCGGGAAAGAGCGGGTCTACGTCTCCGGAGATACCGAGTGCATTCCCGAGATGAAGGCGTTGAAGGACATCGATCTGGCGTTCGTCTGCATGAACCTTCCTTACACCATGACTCCCGAAGAAGCCGCCGAATGCGTCAACAGCTTCCGGCCCAAGGCCGTGTACCCCTACCATCACAGGGGATCGGACGTGAATGTCTTCGAGCGCATGGTGACCGCCGAAGACGTCGAGGTCAGGATTCTGGACTGGTACTGAACGCGGCGGTCCCGGCGTGCAGACTTCGGCTCGAACCGGAACGGGCCGGCGAAATCGATGGAGGCGGGCTACCTTCTTTTTTCCGCGCTGCCGCGACTGAGTGAGAGGCACCCCGTACGGTGCACGTCGCGCACACCGTACACCCGCATGTTCTGGAGAAAACCGTTGATCTTCTCCGAGTTTCCCGTCACTTCGAAGACACAGCTCCGAGGACTGGCGTCGACGACGCGCGCCCGGAACACCTTGGAGAGCTCCAGGATCTCCCCCCGGGTGGATTCGGTGACGCGCACCCGGATCAGCGCCATCTCGCGGGCCATATGGACTTGCGGATTGTATGGAATCACCTTGATGACATCGATCAGCTTGTTCAACTGCTTGATGACCTGCTCCGTGCCCGGCACGTCCGTCTTCGTGGAAAGGGTGATGAGGGACATGGTGGGGTCGGAGGTCGGAGCGACGTTCAGAGTCTCGATATTGTAGCCCCGCTGGCTGAACAGCCCCACAACCCGGGCCAGGACACCCGATCTGTTTTCGACCAGTAACGACAGCAACTGAACCATGGCGTGTCCCGTATAAGCACTTTGGCCCCCGGAGTCAAGGCAGGAGCGATTCCCGACCGATCCGTCACTCTCCCTGGGACACCCTGCCGCGGGAACCGAAAGGGCGCCGGCGCAAGGCGCGTCCCCGGGAACGAATATGGCAGAATGGCCGGAAATGGCCACGACGACCCGTGCGCAGGCCTGGGAAACCTATTCGGCTCGGCGACGCCTCGTCGAGCAATCGTTTCGGTCGGACCTCTGTCCCGAGGCGGCGCTGGAGGACCTGACCCGGGCCATGGACACCCTGGTCTCCCAAGTCGCTCAGCGACACCTTCAATCCGGTTTGTTTTGCATCCTCGCCCTGGGCGGATACGGCCGCCGCGAGATGTTCCCCCACTCGGACGTGGATCTACTGCTGTTGTTCCGGGGGGAAGATCAGGAAGCCGCCGAGGAGGCCATCAAACGCCTGCTCCACGACTTGTGGGACCTCCGCCTGGACCTGGGGCATCAAGTCTGGTCGCTGGAGGAATTGACGGCCCAGGGCCCGGACCTGGAGTTGGCCCTGTCACTGTCGGATGCTCGCATCGTAACCGGAAGCGCGGCATTGGGAAATCTCCTTCTCCGCGACTTTCTTCCCGGTTGGCATCGAGGAGAGACGGAGGAACTTCGTCTTGGAATCGACCGCCTGACCCGTCAGCGCCATGAGAATTTCCAGAACACCATCTTCCATCTGGAGCCGGACCTGAAGGAGGGCCCGGGCGGACTCCGGGATGTCCTGGCGGGCGGATGGCTGTCGAAGCTCCGGGGGGAGGGACAATTCGTCCCGTACAGCCAAGAGCGCATCGATGCCGCGTCCAGTTTCATGAAGCGGATGCGCATGCTGGTCCACCTGGTGCGCGGGCGAAATCTGAACCGCCTGACGTATCGGCTTCAGGAAAAAATCGCTCCTCTGGCCGGATATGAATCCGAAGACGATCGGATGGGCGTCGAGTCCATGATGCAGGAGTACTATCTCAATGCACGGGTCATCCACGGGTGTTGCCGCTACGGGCTGGTCCCCAGGAGACCGGTGGACCCGTCGACTCGGATCCACCTGGACGGAGTCTCTTCGGAACGGGCCGGCCCCATCATCCTCAAAGCTTTTCGCGACTCCATGAACCGGTCAAAACCATTGAGCGACGGGGCCCGCATGTCGATTGCCCGTGGCAGTTCCGAGTTGGCCGCCAGCTTGCGCCGTCATCCCCAACCGGGATCGATCATGGAACTCTTCCATCCCCGGCCCGGCCTCTACCGGGCCCTGACCGAAATGTACGAACTGGGGGTCCTCGAGGCTCTCTTTCCCGAGTTCGGCGGCATCAAGGCCAAGGTCACGCGCGATTTCTACCATCAGTACACCGTTGATGAGCACAGCCTCATGGCCATACGCAACATTGAGGAATTGAGGGCAGGGAACTCCGGCGGGGATGCCCGGTTCGCGGCCCTGCTCGACGAGGCGACCCGCCCGGAACTGTTGACTCTGGCCCTTCTCCTGCACGACGTGGGAAAAAGCCGCGAAGGACATCACGCCGACCGAAGCACGCGAATGGCGGGCGCGGCGCTGCGGCGCCTGTGCTTTCCCGCGGAATGCATCGAGGCCGTCTCGTTTCTGATCCAACAACATTTGTCCATGACCAGAGTCATATTCCGGAGGGATCTGGAGGACCCGAGGGTGATCGACCGCTTCGCCGACCGCGTGGGCGATCCCGATCGGCTCCGGCTCCTTTGTCTGCTCACCTACGCGGACATCAAGGCCGTCGGTCCCGGAGTGCTCAAGGATTGGACCAAGGATCTCCTGTGGCAACTGTACGTGTCCGCGTACCGGAAACTCACTCTGGGCTTTGGGGTGGACTCGGTGGACGAAGAAACCCCGGACCTCCTCTTCAGAGATCTGCCCGGCGACCTCGACGCCCGGGATTTCGGAAGGTTCCTCGAGGGACTTCCTCTCAGATACGTCAAGATCACCCCGAATTCCGAAATCTACGAGCATTATCGCCTGGCTAGAGGTCTGAGAACCGACCGGCCGGTGCGGTTGCGGCTGACCCGGGATCTCGACGGCTACAAGCTCTGTGTGGTGACTCCCGATCGCTTTCACCTGTTTGCCCGGATCGCCGGCGTCCTCGCCTCGTTCGGCATGAACATATTCCGCGGCTATGCCATGTCCAACCGGGCGGGTACGACTCTGGACCTATTCCACTTCACCGACGTCCGCCGGCGTTTCGCCCTGAATCCCAGTGAGAAACAGACGTTTCAGGATTTGGTCAGCCGGGTGATTCGGGAGGAACGATCCGTGGAGACGTATCTCAAGGGCAAGGGCAGGTTGATGAACCCGCGCTTTTCGCCGGCGCGGTTTCGCCCCTCGGTCTACTTCGAGGATGAGCCCACACAGCGCTACACCATCATGGAACTCGTGGCTCCCGACGCCGTCGGCCTCCTCTACACCATCGCCGAGCGGATCTCGTCCCTTCGCTGCAACATCGATCTGGTCCTGATCAATACGGAGGGTGAGAGAGCCGTGGATGTCTTTTACTTGTCGCGGGATGGGTGTAGACTTGGGCCCGGTCTACGGCAGAAACTGGAAGCTCAGATTCTTCAAGCGATAGGGTGAATCGATGAAATTGATCATGGCGATCGTACGCCCCAGCAAGGTGGAAGAAGTCAAGGATGCGCTGGGCAAGCTGAACGTTTCAGGCATGACGATCTCGGAAGTTCGCGGTCACGGCCGCCAGAAAGGACACACGGCCATCTACCGCGGGAATGAATACAGTGTCACCGTCCTGCACAAGATGAAAA
>JAPOYZ010000623.1 GCA_026706325.1 Candidatus Aminicenantota bacterium | reverse complement strand
AACACCCTTGTGACTGCACCATACCTACTTTACGGAGCTACCCCCCCCCTCAACATCTTGGCGGCATTCACCACTCACTGTTAGAATACCCGCGAAATCAACAATTTTCCGGTCTGAGTTGAGCGAGAGTCTTCCCATGTTTCACCGGCTCGGGTTGTCGCTGGTCATGTCGGTCACCGCCGCTATGGCCGGGAGCCGGGATCTCCCTCCACCAGCCCCCGACGGCGTGGACTTCTCCGAACAGGTCGAGCCGATTCTCCGGGACCGTTGCTACGCCTGCCATGGCGCCACCGTCCAGATGAACGGCCTGCGCCTCGACGAGCGCGGCCACGCTCTGAAAGGAGGCGACTCGGGCCTCCCCTCAGTCATCCCCGGCGACAGCGCCCGGAGTCTGCTGATTCAGACCGTGGCCGGACTGGATCCCGACCGGATCATGCCCAAGACCGGAGATCGGCTCACTCCGGATGAGATCGGCCTGCTCCGGGCCTGGATCGACGCCGGCGCCGACTACGCCGAAGCGGCCGATTCGAGTCCGCTGGCAAAAGCGAAGGATCACTGGTCGTTTCAACCGCTGACCTCGCCTGCGGTCCCTGAAGTGAAGAGCACGGACTGGGTTCGGAACCCCATCGACGCCTTCGTCCTGGCCAAGCTGGAAGACCGGGGTTGGAAGCCATCTCCTCCGGCGGGAGACGAGGCGCTGTTGCGGCGCATGTACCTCGACCTCGTCGGCCTTCCACCGACTCCGCAGGAGCAGCGCGAGTTCCTTGAACAGAGCAGTCCGGAAGCGTTCGACCGCCTGATCGAAGAACTCCTGGGCCGACCGGGATACGGGGAGCGATGGGGCCGGCACTGGCTGGACGTGGTGCGCTACGCCGAGACCAACGGATACGAGCGGGACGCCACCAAACCGGAGGTCTGGAAGTACCGGGATTACGTGATCCGGTCCCTGAACCAGGACAAGCCCTACGACCGGTTCATCCTGGAGCAACTGGCCGGAGACGAGTTGGAAGACGCCACCGCCGAGACTCATGTCGCCATGGGCTTCAACCGGCTGGGCCCCTGGGACGACGAGCCGGCCGACTTCGACCAGGACCGCTTCGATCAACTGGATGACGTGGTCCGGACCACCTCCGAAGCCTTCCTGGGCCTGACCATGGGCTGCGCCCGCTGCCACGACCACAAGTTCGATCCCCTGACCCAGCAGGACTATTACGGAATGGTCGCCCTCTTCAACGGCCTGCGCCGGTCCCAGACCGGACGGCGGGAGGAGAGCCTGCCGGTGGGGGATCATGCCCAGATGGCCGGGCAGTCCGAGAGGGACAGCCGCATCAAGGACCTGGAATCCCAAATCGACAAGCTGCGGGAAGACTTCCGGATCGAGCGGCTCCGCTCGGGGCAGAGTGGGCTCCCCGACAAGGCCGTGGCTGCCCTGTTGGAAGACATTAAAAAGAGAACCCAAGAGCAGAAGGAACTGGCCAGGCAATACTCCACGGAGATGATCGCCAAGACGGCCGAGGCCCTCCCTCCCGAACTGGTGGGCCGGATCGCCGGGTTGGAAGCCGAGATCGCCCAGGTTCGCCGATCCACTCCCGACCTGGACCGCGGCTACTACCTCTACGAGTCGAAGCCGCCGGAGGTGGTCCACGTGCTGATGCGAGGCAGGGCCTCCAGTCCCGGCGACGTGGCCGTCCCGGCTCTTCCCGCCGCCCTGGTCACCTCTCAGCCCACGTTTTCCGCCAAGGGAAACAGCAGCGGGCGGAGACTGGCCCTGGCGCGCTGGATCGCCAGCCCGGAGAACCCTCTGACCGCCCGGGTCCTGGTCAACCGGGTCTGGCAGCAACAGCTGGGCAATGGACTGGTCCGCAGCAGCGGCGACTTCGGGAGCATGGGAGACCGGCCCAGCCATCCCCAGCTCCTGGACTGGCTGGCCAGCCGTTTCATCGAAGAGGGCTGGTCCTTCAAGAAGCTCCACACCCTGATCATGACCAGCAACACCTACCGCATGGGCAAGAAGACGGTGGCCGAGTACCTTGAGGCGGACCCGGAAAACCGCCTCCTCTGGCGGGCCCACTACCGGCGGCTGGAGGCAGAGGCCATCCGCGACTCGATGCTGGCGGCCAGCGGACAGCTCAATCGCAAGATGTACGGCCCCAGCATGGTGCCGCCCATACCCGAGGCCGCGCTGGAAGGCCATCCGGACCCGGACAAGATCTGGCATACGTCCGACCCTCGGGAGGCCTCCCGGAGGACCGTCTATGCCTTCATCAAGCGTTCCATGCTCATCCCCATGCTGGAGGTCCTGGACCTCTGCGACACGACCCGGAGTTCCGCCCAGCGGCCGGTGACCAGCATCGCTCCCCAGGCCCTGACGCTGTTCAACGGAGACTTCGCCAACGAGCAGGCCTTCCACCTGGCTCGCAGAGTCCTGGAGGAGGCGGGGCCTGACCCGGCCCGACAGGCGGACCTCGTTTATCGCCTGGCGCTCGCCCGCGGACCGGCTCCCGACGAACACCGGGAGATGGTGGACTTCCTGAACCAGGAGACCGAGGCCCACCTCTGGGAGGTAAGCGCCCGGAACCGGGACCGGCTCGTGGCCCGGGAGAAGAGCCTGGTTCAACTCTGCCGGGTGGTCTTCAACCTCAACGAATTCGTCTACCCCAACTGAGGAGGCGCCGAAAGAACCGGCCCCACCGGGAGAACAACGATGCAGGCGAAGCGGTTCACACGCAACAATCCACCCTGTGGCCGGACGCGGCGGGAGTTCCTCTGGGAGACGGGCGGAGGATTCGCCGGGCTGGCCCTCATCGACCTCCTCTCTACCGACGGCTTCTTCGGACGGCTGGAAGGGGCTTCAGTCGACGGCAGCCCCCCGGCGCTCCTGGCTCCCAAGCTGCCCCATTTCCCGACGCGCGCCAAGCACGTCATCTTCTTCTTCATGAACGGCGGGCCCAGCCACGTGGACCTGTTCGATTACAAGCCGGCGCTGACCAAGTACAACGGCACCCCCTACAAAGGTAAGGTGAAGGTGGGATCCAACAACCGTCCCATCGGCTACCTCATGCAATCTCCGTTCGAGTTCAAGAAGCACGGCCAGAGCGGCCTGGAAATCAGCAGCGTCTACCCCCATGTCTCACGGTTTGCCGACGACCTCTGCGTGATTCGCTCCCTGTACACCGACACGGCGGCCCACGCCTCGGGGAACATCCAGATGAACACGGGCAACGTCATCATCGGGAGGCCCTCCCTGGGCTCTTGGCTCAGCTACGGTCTGGGCACACTGGGCAACGACCTGCCCAGTTTCGTCGTCATGACCGATCCGCGCGGCGGACCCATCGGCGGGACCTCCAACTGGACCGCCGGTTTCATGCCGGCCGCCTACCAGGGGACCCTCTTCCGGAGCAAGGGCAATCCGCTTTTGAACTTGGCCACGCCGGAGGATGTCAGCGAACGGACCCAGCGCCATTCCCTGAACCTGTTGCAACGGTTGAACCGAAAGCACCTGAAGGGCCGAGAGCAGGAGTCGGAACTGGCCGCCCGGATCCACTCCTACGAGTTGGCGTACCGGATGCAGACCACGGCCGCCGAGGTGGTGGACGTCGACCAGGAGAGTGAGCAGACCCGGGAGATGTACGGGCTCAACAACCGGCTCACCGCCGACTACGGCCGCAAGTGCCTCATCGCGCGGCGGCTCATCGAGAAGGGCGTCCGCTTCGTCCAGCTCTACTCGGGCGGCGGACACGGCCCCGAAACCTGGGATGGCCACGTGGACTGCATCAAGAACCACTCGCTCCACGGATACGAGACCGACCAGCCCATGGCCGCCCTGATCGAGGACCTGAAACGGACCGGGCTCTGGGAGGAGACCCTTCTGATCTGGGGCGGCGAGTTCGGCCGGACCCCCACCAGCGAAGGCATCGGCAAACCGGGCCGCGACCACAACTGGCTCGGCTTCTCCATGTGGCTGGCCGGGGCCGGCGTCAAGGGCGGTCAGGCCATCGGAGCCACCGACGAACTGGGGTTCGAGGCGGTGGAAGACCCCTACCACGTCTCCGACCTGCACGCCACGGTGCTACACCTGATGGGCTTGGACCACACCAAGCTGACCTACTTCTACCACGGCCTGGAGGAGCGCCTCACCGGCCAACGGGGCCAGGTGATCGAGGGCGCTCTGGCCTGAGCAGCCAGCTCACGTCCCGCCACACTTTGTCGAATGAGGACGCCGCCCGTGCGGCTTCCAGATCGAAGACTGCGGAAAGCGCGGGCTGGTCCAGCGTTTCACGGTAGATCCAACCTGACGGCCGATGTGCCGTCAGCCATCCCTTCGCGTCTCGGATCATTTCAGGTTTGGCACGGCCTTGACGTCGCCATGGCCTTCGACGATCGACGCGATCCTTTGCACGGTTCAGGGTTCGGGCCCGAACAACCTCAGTTGGCTCGGCTTCAAATAGGAAAGCTCCGGATCGGGATCAAGCTGATCCAATCTGAGTAACTCACCTGCGGTGTAGAGGTGGTCTTTCAGGATCGAACGCCCAGCATGGTTCAACGGACCGATGTGGCTCTCTCCGTGCTCGGCCACGACGGCAAAGATGGATTCGGCGGATATTTCATCGTTGTCAAGGAGATCCGGGCTATGGCTGGTGACCAGGATCTGTGCGTGCTCGCCAGCGTCCCGGAGACCATCTATCAATACGCCGGCAGCGGCGGGATGCAGTGCAAGCTCCGGCTCTTCAATACCCCCCAGCCGGGGACCCGATTTGCCGTTGCCGGCGCCTTGAAACAGGGCACCAGGACGCCAACTGCCCGCAGGGTGCCATCGGAGATTCCGCTCGCATAAAAGCGCCAGGGATACTGGGCGCCTCGGATTTCTTGACGGAACTCCAGCGTCTCTCTAGGACCGACAGGTCGCCGGTCGACGCCAACGACACCAGGAACAACTTTTCCGAGATACTCCTCAATCCGCTTCTTGAAACCGGGTGAACGCTTAGCGAGGTTGGATAGGACGCTCGCGACATTGCTTCCGTCCCGCTTCAGGAGTTCTCCCGGGTCGGGCGGCTGAAGGTCGCGAATTGCGTCTGGATTCAAGTTGTAGAATCCAGTGCCGGAAAGCGATTCATAAACGCTACGGAATGCATCGATGCCCGAAACGTTCACCAAGTAGAGACGATCTGCAGCGGCAGCCGGCGGTGGAGAGAGTGTGCTCCTTCGGACCCTCCCTTGCTCAACTCTAAAGAAATGAGCCCCCCCGCAAGATCGCTGTACTGAGTAACACTCCTCACGCTGGATTGTGTACCCTCCATGCGGCTTGGCCCCTACGGTAAATGAGTAATAGCCTTGCGATTTTCCTGAATCGAACTCAACTCGTACGCCAAAGTGGGTCGGGTGCCCACCGGAACGCCGCCGTACTTCGTTGATTCCTCCACGGTCACGGAGAGCATGGTCGATGGAAAAACGGAGCGCGTCGGCGACGAATCGGAGCGCGTCGAGGAAGTTACTTTTTCCCGAACCGTTGGGCCCGACAAGAAACGAGAGTTGCGCGGGCGAGACATCGCACGCGGCGATGCTCTTGTAGTTTCTCAGCAAGACCCGGGTCAGCAGTCGTCGTTCCCTTGCCATGACTCCTCCAGCACTCCGACGAAGCCATCGACGCTTATGGATGTCGCTCCGTGCGAGACTGAATACGAATCAGCCTGACGGTCCTCCGGACAACCTGTCCCCATTTCCGCCAAGCGTTCTCTTCGAGAACTTGTCGGTTCCGATTCCAAATATAGTTTGGGAACCGTCAAGAGTCTTGTCCAATTGGATATTCACCTCATTCAAGGCCAAGCCCCAATTCACCGTATTCCGCCTATCTCACTCCACGAAAACCGTGGCGTTGGTGGCCGTGAAGCCCCGAACCTCGTTCTCTTTCTCGAGCCAGACGACCAGGGTGTAGACCCCCTTCCGGGAGGGGAAGGAGATGGTCTGGGAGAAGGAACGGCCGCGGACCTCCACCGATCCCCGGGTGCCGTCGGCGTAGCGCATGATCGAGGGCAGCCGGGTCCTGTAGATCTTCTCGTCAGCGGGCAGGGCATAGGAATACGTGCCCATCAACTGGGCCAGGGACATCTCTTCCGGCAGGGGTTCGTAGAAGACGGAGATCGCCTGGAGATCGTATCCGGGCACGAGCACCTTGCCCTTCAGTTGAACGCTGGAGGAGGGTCCCTGCCTCGCGGGAATGGGCTCCAGGCTCACGTACCGCCTGGCGAAGATCTGGATCATCCGCAGGCCCGCCTTGCTGAAGGCCACCCCAATTCCGACATGGGTATGGTGAGGGTCCAGGATGTTCCGGCGGTGCTGGTCGTACGGCGGTTCCTCGCCGATGAGGCCTTCGTGGCGCTCGGTGAGCGCGGCCTTCACGGAGTCGAAACTCACCTCGAAATGGGTGCTGTTCAAACTGGAGATGTTCTCCGAGGTGTGATCGGTGACGCCGCCCTGGGAATAGCGCATGTAGGGCTTCCAGCCGGCCCGGTTCCAGTGGCTGGTGTAGCCTTCCCGCAGCATCTCCCGGCAATGCTCGTCGGCCAGCAGGGAGAGGGGTTCCGAATACACTACTGGCGGCGCCGAGGTCTTCTCCCGGTCCTGGTTGATGAACTCCACCACCATCAGCCGCAATTCCCGGATCGATTTCTCCGTCAACTCCCGGTCGGACTCGGACTGGGTCCCCACCAGAACCGACAGCAGTAAAATACCCAAGACGAGACGCACCGAAGCAATTATAGGCCGCCCCTTCGGGACCTGATCAACGTCATGCCGCAGGGGCTTCGAGGTGCTATTCTCTGGACCATGAAGAACCGGTCCTCAAGCGATCCCAAGAGCACTTCGATCCTCAAGCCTTCCTCCCGCCGGCAGTTCCTGCAGGGAACGGGGTTGGCACTGTCCGCCTCCTTTGCCGGAGGGCTGGCCGGCTGCGGCGGCAATTCGGCGGTCCGGCTCGTGGAGCAGAGGCGGGAAGCCGCCTGGCGCCGGCGGCGCGTCATCCTGGACGATGACGGAGACCTCTGCTACAGCGAGGACGCCGAGAAGAGCGTGGAGGCCTTCCTGGCCCAGCGCTTCGTTCCCATCCTGGACACCCCCGTGGACAGCATCGCCTGGTGCATCATGTGGGCCATCGCCATCGGCAAAGGCAAGACCCGCTACTGG
>JAPOYZ010000086.1 GCA_026706325.1 Candidatus Aminicenantota bacterium | reverse complement strand
TCCACAAGTTGATCCTGTCCACCGAGTTCAATCGGAAGATCTACGCCAGGATGACCCTGATCCAGTACGTTCTTCTCCAGTCCCTGCTCCTGATCATGGTGGCGTTGCCGGTCAAGATCATTCTGCGGCTGGTATTCCGCATTAAAAATGTCTGGGTGACCCCATGGTTCAACGTTTGATCGCGCTGCTCCGGCGGCCGTTTTCCGGGCGGGGGTCCCGCGGACCCTTCTGGGAACGGCCGGTGCCGGAAGAAGATCCCATCGTCAATTCCTCGCTGGCCGTTCCCATGGCGGTGAGTTCCCTGCTGCTGCTGGTGACGCTCATCTGGGCGTTCTACGATGAAGGCTGGGGTCTCAGGCCGTGGAGGGCGCACCAGGACGAGTTCGTTGAGCGCTACTCCACGTTTCTGAGAGGCCTGAAGCCCCGGCAGGCGAGCCAGGAGGAAGAGATCAGGGCTTCGGACGGATATCTGTCGTTGCAGCAGCAGCAACAGGAAGCGGAAGCCGACGTCACTCCCCGGCTGGCGGAGATCACGGCTGAGGAAGCAGCCGTCGAAGCCAGGCTCGGCGCCATCGAAAAGACCTTCGCCACGGCCCGGAGCGAGATTCAGGCCACCATCTACCTGATCGAGACCACTTCCGGCTCAGCCAGAAAGGGTTACGAAGAAGACCGCGAGGAGTTGGAGCAGAGACGCTACGACATCGTGCTTCCCGGAGAAGACGCCCCTCAGGATTTGAGCTATGTCGAATTGGAGGAGATGTTCAATTCCCTGAAGGAGCAGCAGGGACGGGTTCGCGCCCGGAAAGCGGCCGTGCTGCAGCGGCCGAGCCAGATCCGGCGAGAGATGCAGACCTATTTGGCGAATCGCATGGAAGGGCTCACGGCCAGTCAGGTTCAGGGCCTGATCAATGGGCTGGACGACTTCGAGTACGGGATCCACCAGATCCACAATGGAGACATGGGCCTGGTGGACCGGTGCGAGACGTGTCACCTGGGGATCACCGAGCCGGTAACGATCCGCGCCGCCGACATGGGCGGAATGGAACTCTTCGCCAGCCATCCCAGGTCGGAGTTGTTGGACGTTCACGACCCTGAGGTGTACGGCTGCTCCCCTTGCCACAACGGGAACGGAATCGGCACCGTAAGCACGGCTACCGGCCACGGACGGTACAAGCATTGGCTCTGGCCCCTCTACCCGCCCGAGAACATGGAAGCCGGCTGCCTGCGGTGCCACGGCGACGCCGCCCGGCTGGACATGGCCCCGGTGTTGAGCGCGGGCCGCGAGCAGTTCCGGTGGCGCGGCTGTTGGGGCTGCCATCCCCGGCAGGGCTTTGACCAGGAACGGCTTGCGTTGCTGGTCAACCAGAAAGACGTGACGACCCTGGAAGGCGAAAAAGAGGCCGTCCGGCTCCTGATCGGGCGGACGGTGGGCCGGGCCGACGAAGCCGAAACCAACGAGGAGGCGAATCGCCTCTATGCGGAGGCGGATCGACTCACGCTGCGGATGGCCGACCTCGACACCCGGGCCGACCGGGAGCGGGAACGGGGCCGGCAGCTTCTGGAAGAGGTCAAGACACCCGGGCCGAATCTCAAGGAGCTTCGGGTCAAGGTGCGCCGCGACTGGTTGCCCGGCTGGATCGAGAATCCCCACAATTTCCGGCCCACCACCAAGATGCCGCGTTTTCGCCTGGAAGAGGATCAGGCCCAGGCGATTGCGGCGTTCGTCTGGCAGTCCGGCGTCAACGGCGATCTGGAGGATCAGGCCCAAGGCGATGCGGAACGGGGCAAGGTCCTGTTCGAGACCCGCGGCTGCATGGCCTGTCACGCCATTGGTGAAGGCGATGAGGCGGTCGGAGGGACCTTTGCGGCCAATCTGAGCCGTGTCGGCGACAAGGTGAACTACGACTACCTGGTGCGCTGGATTCGCAATCCGCGGGAACGGACGCTCCCCTACTGTCCGGTCCACAAACGGGACATCACTCCCGAAGACTATGCGGCCGCCGGGAAACCGTTCCGTTTCGACCTTCAGAACAATGAATGTCCGCTCTGCGGCCAAAATCTCCAGGTGCAGAATCCCACGGTCATGCCGAACCTGCGTCTGACCGTGCAGGAGAGCCGCGACATTGCGACCTACCTGAAGAGCCAGGCTCCCGGCGCCGAATATGCTGCCGCGGAGTGGCTTGAGGATTCGGAATTGGCGCCCAAGGGACGGGCCATGGTCCGCCACTTCGGCTGTGCCGGCTGCCACGAGATCGCGACCCTGGAGGATGAAGGAAAGATCGGGACCGATCTCACGGAGGAGGGCAGCAAACCTCTGGAGCGCCTCGACTTCGCGCTGCTCACCCAGACCGCCAAGCGGGAGGGTTGGTACAACCACAAGGGATTCTTCGAGCGAAAGCTGGAGAACCCGGCCGTCTACGACGAGGGCAAGATCAAGGAGCCGTTGGAGCGTCTCCGGATGCCCAATTTCAATCTGGATCCGGAGGAGATCACCCAGCTCACCACCTACCTGCTGGGAAGCGTGACGCCCGAGGACCGGGTTCCGGAGCGGTATCACTACCAGCCGCGGGACCAGAGGAGCCACATCCAGGAAGGCTGGGACATCATCCTCAAGTACAACTGCATGGGCTGCCACCAGGTGGCGCCGGGCCAGCAGCCCGTGGTCAAGAGCCTGCCGCTGTACCAGCAGGAGGACTGGCGCGAGCAATTGCCTCCCCCGTTGGTCGGCGAGGGAGCCAGAGTCGACCCCAACTGGTTGACCCGTTTCCTGAAGAACCCGGCTCTGGACGAGGAGCGGACCAACCGTAACGGAGTACGGCCCTACCTCCAGATCCGGATGCCCACCTTCACTCTTTCTGACGGAGAAGTGGAGAAGCTGGTCCGTTTCTTCGGGGCGCTGGCGCAGCAGCCGTTGCCCTATCTGCCCAGGGCTCTGGAGCCGCTATCGCAGCGGGAACTGACCATGGCCCGCCAGCTCTTCACGCACCCGGCGGCGCCCTGCCTGCGGTGTCATGCCACCGGCGACCCGCAGCACGACCGCAATGCAACGGCTCCCAGCTTCGAATTGGTGAGCGAACGCCTGCAGCCGGACTGGACCCGGCGTTGGATGGTCCATCCGGAGATCATACAGCCGGGGACCTCCATGCCCTCGGGACTGTTCGAGCGTGAAGAGAACCGCTGGATCTTCGCCTTGGCGGATCTCCCCATCATGAAGGACTACGAGAAGGACCACGCCGACCTTGTGCTACGATACATGTTCCAGTTCACGCGACAGGAACAGCGTCGGCTCAGAGGTCGATGATCTACGACGGGCCCGTGACATGAGGTGTCACGGGCCGCAATGCAAAGACCGCCCGTTCGGGATAGACAATCTTCCGGGAGAGAAGAACATGGAGAGAGCACAGTTTATTTTCGTATTGGTGATGGCTGGACTGCTGGCCGCGTCATGCGGCGGCGGAGGCGGCGCGGAGCCCACGGCCGACGAGGCGCCGGCGCCGGCGGCAGACGCCAAGCCGGCCCCCGACCTGACCCAGGCCGGTTCGGTGTCGGGGAAGGTCAGCTTCGGCGGCGATACGCCGAAAAACGCCCGCATTCGCATGGATGCCGATCCGGTCTGCGTCAAGGAGCATTCGGGTATCGTCCGGAGTCAGGATGTCCTGATCGGCGATGGCGGCGCCTTGATCAACACCTTCGTCTGGGTCAAGAGCGGTCTCGAGCAGTACGGCTTCGACACCCCCTCCGAGCCGGTCACGCTGGACCAGAAAGGGTGTATCTACACGCCCCACGTCCTGGGAATCCAGACCCGGCAGAAGCTGAAGGTTCTCAACAGCGACGGAACCACGCACAACGTTCATCCCCTCCCCAGGAACAACCGGGAGTGGAACCAGTCGCAGCGGGCCAAGGGCAAGCCGCTCATCCGGTCTTTCCCCCGCGCGGAGATCATGATTCCGGTCAAGTGCAACGTGCATCCCTGGATGAAGGCCTACATCGGCGTCGTGCCTCATCCCTACTATGCCGTCACCGGAACCGACGGGGCCTTCTCGATCGAGAACCTTCCGCCCGGCGACTACGTCATCGAGGCCTGGCACGAGAAGTTCGGGGTCCAGGAGCAGCAGGTGACGGTCCAGGCCAGCGAGGCCAAGGAAGTCAGCTTCGAGTTCTCCGGCTGATCCATATTCTTCGAGGAGCGGCGGCATTCGTGCCGCCGAACGCCCAAGTCACAGTCAAGTGACGCGGGGCCGGGAGAAGGAGGGCGGGGGATAAGAAAGCCCCCCCTCCCAACCGGCCGAATCTCACAAGGCAGTTCCAGCGTGGGGCCCCAGAGTCTTCATACAGTCCACAAGTTTGCGGTGGTGACCGCCGCGGCCACCTTCCTGCTTCTGGTGGCGGGGGCCCTGGTCACCAGCAACGATGCCGGCCTTTCGGTCCCGGATTGGCCCCTCTCCCACGGGAGTCTCATGCCCGAGATGGTGGGAGGGGTCTTCTATGAGCATTCCCACCGCCTGATCGCCGCGGCGGTGGCGATTCTGACCTTGATTCTGGCCATCTGGCTGGGCCGGGTGGAGTCGCGTGCCCGAGTCCGGCGTCTGGCCTGGATCGCGGTGGCGATGGTCCTGGCCCAGGCCCTGCTGGGCGGCCTCACCGTGTTGTTTTTCCTGCCCGTCGCCATTTCGGTCCTCCATGCCTGTCTCGCGCAGTTGTTTTTCTGCGCCGTGGTGGTGATCGCACTGGTCACGTCCCCGAATTGGCGGGGCCGCAGCCTTTCCGCCTTCTGTCCCGGCGAGAACCGGCGCAACGCCATTTTCTGTGCGGTGGCCACGGGCTCCGTCTATCTTCAGTTGATTCTGGGTGCTCTGGTGCGGCACACGGGGACCAGCGAGGGCAGCAAGGGGGTCACTCTGGTGACTCACGCGCTTTTGACCCACATGGCCGGCGCGGTGCTGGCCGGCGGCCTTCTCCTCATGGCCGCCGTAAAGGTGTTCAAGAACCCGAGGCTCGGATCATTCACCGGTGGAGCCTACGCCCTCGTTATTCTGGTGTTGCTTCAGTTCGTGTTGGGTGTGGGCGCACTATGGGCCCGCGTTGTGAGAATGGGGGCAACACAACCATTCCCGTTTGGAGTCTTCCTGACCACCTCGCACCTGGCGCTGGGGGCAATTCTCCTGGTGACAGCCTTGGTGCTCACCTTGCAGCTCTCTTTTTCGAGTGGGAGTGGTCGCTCCGCAACGGCCGGTTGAAAGGGGCCGCCACTCTTCACGGTGACGGTGCCCGTCCCCGGAGTTGGACCGCATGTTGGCTTATCTGGAGTTGACGAAGCCTCGGGTCACGTTGATGGTGGCCCTGACGGCGTTGGTCAGCTTCTACCTGGCTTCCACCAACATCGATTTCGTACTTCTGGTCCACACTATCTTGGGGACTACCCTGCTGGCCGCCGGTTGCGCGGTTTCGAACCAGTACCTGGAGCGAGAGGTGGATGCGCGGATGCAGCGGACCCGAAGCCGGCCGCTCCCTTCGGGCCGGATCACGCCGGCGAAGGCGCTGGTCTTCGGAGTGGTTCTCACCTTGGGCGGCGGGCTCTATCTGGGAGCGGCGGCGAACTGGCTCACTGGAGGTCTGGGGTTGGCATCGGCCGCCCTATACCTTTTCGGCTATACCCCCTTCAAGAAAAAGTCGCCCCTCTGCACCACCGTCGGCGCCTTCCCGGGCGCTACTCCCGTGCTCCTGGGCTGGGCGGGAGCCAGAGGTACGTTGGATCCGGGGGCGTGGATCCTCTTCGCCGTGCTCTTCCTCTGGCAGTACCCTCACTTTCTGGCGATTGCGTGGGTCTATAGAGACGACTATCGGCGAGGGGGATTCCGGATGTTGCCCCAGATGGACCCCGGCGGAAGAAAGACGGCGCGTCAGATCCTGATCTTCATCCTGCTGTTGGTGCCGGTCAGCCTGCTTCCGACCCAGGTGGGGCTCAGCAGTACTCTCTATGCGGCCGGCGCCGTCATCCTGGGCGGCGGTCTCCTCTGGTCGGGCCTCCGTGTGCACCGGACCCGTTCCCGCGCCGCGGCTCACACTCTGCTGAAGACCTCCGTGGTCTATCTTTCTCTTCTCATGGTCCTGATGGCGCTGGATCGGCTCTGAGGGAGGGACACCTGTGTCAACACCCGTCTCCCCGCCCACGGGGTCCGAATCAAACACCGACGCCGCGTCGGCCTCCTTCGTCGACGTCCGGGACCTCGCCTTCCGTTATGGTGACCGCAAGGCCCTGGACGGGATCAGCTTCTCCCTGGACCGCTGCCGGATCCTGGGGCTGCTGGGGCCCAACGGATCGGGAAAGACCACCCTGTTCCGGATTCTCTGCACCTTGTTGCAACCCCAAGGCGGACAGATTCGGTTAGCGGGTCTGGACCTGGAAGCGGACCCTGCCGGGGTCCGCCGGCGCATGGGGGTCGTCTTCCAGACCAACAGCCTGGACCAGGAATTGACGGTGGCCGAGAATCTGGTCTGCCAGGGCCGTCTCCATGGGTTGCGCGGGGCTCGTCTCACGACCAGGATCGAAGAATTGTTGGAGCGCTTCGATCTCGGCGGGAGGCGCAACTCCAGGGTCCGGACTCTCTCCGGCGGGATGCGGCGCCGGACCGAACTGGCCAAGGGCCTGCTGCATCGTCCGCAGATCCTGCTGTTGGATGAACCCACGGCGGGCCTGGATCCTCACATTCGCCAGGAATTCTGGAAACATCTGACCGACCTTCGCGATTCGTCCGGGATCACCATCCTCTTCACGACCCATCTGATGGAAGAGGCGGAAGTCTGTGATCGCCTCGTCATCCTGGACCAGGGCCGGGTCGTGACCGAGGGGAGCCCGGTCGAACTCAAGGACCGGATCGGTGGCGACGTGATCGTCGTGCATTCCCCCGACCCCAATGGCCTGAAGGCGCGAATTCAGGCGCGATTTCCGGGTCCCGCCTCGGTGGTGAACGGGGCGGTCCGCATGGAGCAGCACCGCGGCCACGAGTTGATCCGGGACCTAATGGAAGAGTTCTCGGGCGAGATCCAGGCGGTTTACCTGGGCAGGCCGACCCTGGAAGACGTCTTCATCCGGGAGACGGGCCGGGAATTTCAGGCGTCTGCCGAGGCGATCTCCCGGTAGCGGCCCCGATAGAAGAGGAGGGGGGCCGTCTCGGGTTCAC
>JAPOYZ010000524.1:2042-7308 GCA_026706325.1 Candidatus Aminicenantota bacterium | reverse complement strand
CCCAGGAAGGTCCTGCCCAGGTGGTACGCCGCGTCGGGATGAGTCAGGTCGATCTCTTCCCTGGGAGACCTCAGGGAGGAGAAGAGGAGGTGAATCCGGTCCTGTACCGGGGCGGCTTCGTTCCAGACCTGGACGTCGTGTTCCCGGGGCCAGGTCGCCCCGCCGTCCAGGGAACGTTGCAGCAGGACCATGGCCCGGCCGTGGTACCCGCCGAAATCGTGCCGGACGTCCTGGGGCTCCCGGTATGCACTGGGTGCGTGATAGTGCAGGACGGCCAGCTCGCCCCCGCCGAAATTGAAGAGGCCGCACTGCCTGGGATGGCCGCAATAACTGCTGGAGTCTCCGTGAAGCCTGGTATGCCTCACTTCCGAGGCTCTCGCACTGGATTCGCCGCGGCGAAACCCCGGAAGTAGATGAGTGCCGGCCCCGAGAACGGACGCGCCCACGAACGACCTTCGGGTGATCGGAACGCTTCCGCTCGGTCGACGATGGCCTGTAGAAGGACCGCTCATCGGAGCCCCGCTTGCGATGGGAAGAGCATCATAGCAGCGCCCGTCAGTTGCCGCGACGTCACCCTGAGCGAGCCGTTCGAACGAAACGGGCTGAGTTCCGGCGCATTCTGCCAACCCGGTTCCGGCTGCTCCGTTGGACCGGATCGATCCTATCAGGGCGTTCCGGGACTTCCTGCGGATCGATAGCCCGGATTACGCTCCGGCATCTGGGCTCCCACCGAAGTTCTCCAGTTCTCCAGATCTGCGGCCAGTTCCCGGGTCTTCTCGATCCTGCCGGAGGCCAGATCGTTGGATTCTCCCAGGTCGTCGGTCAGGTCGTAGAGTTCGTAGCGATTCTCCAGTCCGTAGATCCTCTCCTCGTGCCACTCCAACAGTTTGTAGCTCCCTTTGCGAATGGCGCTCGAGGGCAGGGCGCCAGAGCCGTGGTAGTGGGGGTAATGCCAGAACAGGGCGTCCCGTTCCAGTGAGGCGGTGCCTCGCAGGAGCGGCAGCAGGCTCACGCCGTCGATTTCGTCTTGCGCGTCGATCCCTCCTGCAGCTTCCACGAACGTGGGAAAGAGATCGACGCTGCTGACGGGCTCCTCGACCACGCTGCCGGGGGCGACGACGGTTGGCCAACGGGCGATCAAGGGGACCCGGATCCCTCCTTCGTAGAGGTCCCCCTTGCCGGCCCGGAGCGGATGGTTGGCGGGGACCTGCCCGTCGTCGCCGCTCCATTCCAAACCGCCGTTGTCCGAGAAGAAGAGCACCAGGGTCCGTTCCGACAGGTCCAACTCGTCCAGTTTGGCCAACAGCCGGCCGACGCTGAGGTCCAGAGTCTCGATCATGGCTCCGATGACCGGGTGGTTGGTCGAAGCGTCGACATCCGGCTTCGCCCGGTACTTGGAGATCAGCTCCTCCTTCTCCACCAGGGGGGTGTGAACGCTGTTGTGGGAAACGAAGAGGAAGAAGGGCCTCTCCCGGTTCTGCTCCATGAACTCCAGGGACTTCTCGGTGATGATTCCCACGTTGTGGGCATCGTTCTCCGGCGTCTGCCACTCCCTGGCCATGCGGGCGACCGGCTTGTAGGTGACGAAGTGCTGGTCGAATCCCTGCTTGTCGGGATTGAAGGGCAGGCTCCCGGGAGGGGTCTTGGCCTGGCTGAGATGCCACTTGCCGAATGCGGCCGTGGCGTAGCCCAACTCCTTCAGGGCCTCGGCGATGGTCTCCTCCTCCAGGGGCAGGCGGCGGGTCCAGTCCGGCTCCGACAGCTTGATGGCTTCCCCGGCGTAGTCGCCAGGCGAGATGAACTGGGTGACACGCAGCCGAGCCGGGTACTTGCCCGTCATGATGCTGGCCCGGGTCGGGGAACAGATCGGACTGGCGGCGTAAGCGTCGGTGAAACGCATCCCCTGGCGCGCAAGAGCATCCAGATGGGGAGTTTCGTAGAAGCTGCTTCCGTAGCATCCCAACTGGTTCCAGGCCAGATCGTCGGCCAGGATCAGGACGATGTTCGGCCTCTCCAGCCGTCGGCTGCAGGCTGAAGAGAGTCCCAGCAGGATAACCGAAAGAACCAGCCAAAGTACGGTCCGTGGTCCAGGTCGGCTCATCTCTCCCCTACGTTCCCAAGTGTGGCCTGGGTCCTCATCTCCGCCCGTAGAAATTCCGCAACTGCTTCACGTCGTCCGCGGGAGGAAACTGGAAGAATCCCGTCCGGCTCACGGGAGGCAGGCCGGTCAGCCGGCAGATGTCGCACATCATTTCCGCCATCTTGAAGCCGGTGACCATACCGTCGATCACCGGGGCGCCGATCTCGCCGATGGCCTGGGCGCCGCGGTGGGTCAGAACGGAACCCATGAGGGTGCACCCCGAGATCAGCATCTCCGCGCCGTCCTCCCGGACACACTGCCGGGCCACCTCGACCGCGCGCCGGAAAACCTTGTCTTCAGGCGTCCTTTCCGGGTAGAGGTCATTGGCATCGATGCCGATGGACCGATGTGAAGCCACTTTGCCGTCCAGGCCGTACTGCCTCAGGATCATGCGTTGGATGCGTCCGTTCTGGTCGTCCACGGAGACGAGGGAAAACCGCTCGCACATGGCGTAGGCCATCAAAGCCGCCGACTCCAGCGTGGCCGTGACCGGAATGTCCACCAGGGAACGTGCTTCGTAGAGTCCGATGTCCAGGTTGCAGGAGATGAAAACGGCGTCGCACCCGTCCTTCTCGGCCTGCGTCACCTGTTCCAGCGTCGCATCGGTGCACTTGTGCCGAAAGTACAGGAACTGGTTGTTCTTCAGCGGATAGGCGTCGGCGATGTTGACCATGTCGAACTCGGTGCCGCTTCGCTTGATCCGCGCCAGATTCTCCCGTCCCCTGAACTCGGTTCCGCCGAAGGGGTTGATCACTCTGATTCGCACGGCTACTCCTCGCGCCCCGTCAAGACCGCACCGAGCCGCGGGTTCCAACCTGAAATGGGCCTGCCGATCTTGAACGTCCCGTCCTTGGGAACAGGACAAATGCGAGTCTGTCTTCAGGTCGCCACGGGTGAATGGACGGCGTCTCTCCGATCATACATGCGGCCCCGGTCCAACCGAAACCGCCCCGAGTTCACATTCCGGCCGTTTAAATCTACCCTGGGCACGATCGTGCTGGCCGGCCGCGGCAGTGACTGAGGATACATGGATGAATGACATGGGAGTTCCAGGATGCATTCCGGTGAAAGGGACAGTCTATTCTCCCGGCCTCCGTTCAGGAAGTTTCATTGCAAATCATTTCGCATGATTGACCGGCGAACAACCGGGGGTCCACAATCAGGGAACGTTTCATGCCCACCCTCACCGCCATTCTGGTTTGAGGGGCTGCCAAGGAGGTCACTATGAGAAAAGATCCGCCCATCAGACAGTGCTTCAACCGGAAACTTGGTCGCGCGCTCGTATCGGGCGCGAGTGTGATTCTCGTCTTGGGGAATGGTTTCGCAGCATCAGCAAGCGAACCGGTGCTGGACATCGGGTCGCGACTCGAACTGTTCGTGGACCAGTACCTGATCCAGCGGATGGAAGGGGTCCGTCTCCAGTTGCGTCATCCCCGGCCGGCGGAGACGGCCATCGAGTTCGACCGGCCCTGGGAAGGTTTGGGCTCCGCCTTTCCCGTCGTCGTGAAGGACGGGGAGAACTACCACATGTACTACCGGGGCATGGTCTGGGATGCCCGGACGGAGACCCTGATCGAGTCCACCTGTTACGCGGCCAGCTCCGACGGGATCCGGTGGTCCAAGCCGAATCTGGGCCGGGTGGAGATCATGGGGACGCGGAACAACAACGCACTGTTCGATTCCAGCGGATTCTCTCCATTCCTTGATTCCCGTCCCGGAGTTCCACCGTCAGAGCGTTTCAAGGCGGTGAAGTCACCGCCGAGATCGACCCCCGAAGTCGGCTCCCGGATCCTGGTCTCGGGGGACGGCATCCATTGGAGGAAGCTCCACGACCGGCCTTCGATCGCAGACGGGACTCTCTTCTGGAGTGGAGCGGAAAACTGTTATGTGGCGTTTGGACGTTCCAACGTCGAACTGGGACTGAAGATTCGGCGTTTGGCTGACGATCCTGCCTCGTACCGGTCATTGCTCACCAGAGAGGGAGAATTCTCCATTCTCGACGGGGACCGGGCCGGCGACGACGCTTTTCGTTTCTCAGCGGACGGAGGCCGGACCTGGAAGAGAACCGGGGTGATCCGGACCGTCCAGAGGGCCGTCTCTACGGATCTGGTCCAATGGAGTGATTGGCAGACGATGAATTTCAGCCAGTATCCCCCCACAATGGACGAACAATTTTATACTAACGCCACCCAGCCCTATTTCCGAGCGCCCCATCTCTACATCGCTCTGGCCGCGCGCTACCTGCCCGGCCAGCAAGCCCTGAGCGACGAGCAGGGCCGGTCCATCCAGCCGGAAGGGATGCCGTGGTGGACCTGGAAAAACTGTTCGGATGCCGTACTTCTGACCAGCCGCGGAGGGGACCGGTATGATCGGACTTTCCCTGAAGCCTTCCTGAGGCCGGGTCCCGGACTCGAGAACTGGGGCACACGGACCAACTTTCCCGGAGTCGGGATCGTCCCCACCGCGGAGGAGGAGATGTCCTTCTACGTAACGCGTAACTACGAGCTGCCATCGGATCATGTGCGCCGCTACACTCTGCGCGTTGACGGATTTGCCTCCCTGCACGCGGGTTACGACGGCGGCGAGATGGTGACGCGTCCCCTGAGATTCCAGGGGAAGCAACTGGTCCTGAACTTCTCGACCTCGGCGGCCGGCAGCTTGCGTGTGGAAATCCAGGACGCCGAAAACCACCCGATCCCGGGGTTCCGGCTGGACGATTGCCCTGAACTCATTGGAGACAAGATCCAACAGGTCGTTCGCTGGGCCGAAGGCTCCGACTTGAGTCGTCTGGAGGGCCGGCCGGTTCGGCTCCGTTTCGTGATGAAGGATGCGGACCTCTACTCGATTCGATTCGCACGGCCCCAGTCTTGATCAGGGCGGCAAAGGGAGTTTGAGATGCAAGTGCAAAGAGTCCTGACGTTGCTCGTGCCGAGTCTGCTGCTGATGCAGATCCAACTCGCCGCCGCCCCTCGAAATGGCAGCATCATCCCCATCGGGAACAGCAAGCAACTGTTCCTGGATGAGTTCCTGCTGGAGTCCCTGAAGGACACGGCGTTGGTCCTGAATCATCCGCAAAAGGCGGTCGACAATCCCGTCATCCCCCGGAACCGCCCCTGGGAAGGCAAC
>JAPOYZ010000524.1:0-2032 GCA_026706325.1 Candidatus Aminicenantota bacterium | reverse complement strand
CACCCCCTCCGGGACGGTCTGCTACGATCCGGATCAACGGAAATTCCGGATGTGGTACTCCACCAGCAACTGGACTCCCGTCCCCGGTGGAGAACCCGAGAGCGCGGGCCGTCGATTCTGCTACGCCGTATCCTCCGACGGCTACCGTTGGGAGAAACCTTCACTGGGGCTGGTGGAGTTCAACGGTTCCCGGGACAACAACATCGTCGGTGAGGACAACTGGCTCGGGTTCAAGGGTGGCATCGTCTTCGACGCCCGGGAGCCGGATCCGTCGAAGCGCTACAAGGCCATGGTCCAGACCGTGGGGGGGAAGCTGTCCAACGAGACGGGAAGGACCGGGATGCAGTTCCATCTCTACTATTCCGGCGACGCCTTCAACTGGTCGCCCCATCCCGGCAATCCCGTTATCGACTGGGGCGAGCGCAAGGGCCGCTGGGGACCGACTTCGGTGATGGGTTGGGATCCCGTGCATCGGGTCTACGTGGCGCACATGGAAATCTGCGGCCATCAGAGATGTCCCTTGGGCAGACGCATCATCGGTCGCGCCGAGAGCCCCGACATGGTCCGCTGGAGCGAAGCGGTTCCGGTCATCCTTCCCGACGGCCAGGATTATCCCGACACCGAGTTCTACTCCCTTCACGCCACTGCCTACGAGGGATTCACCATCGGAATGCTCTGGAACTTCAGGACCACGAACACGACGATCCTGCCCCAATTCGTCTTCAGCCGTGACGGGATCCACTACGATCGTCGCTACCGCAGCCCGTTCATTCCGGCTGGAGCCGGAAACAGCTTCGATTCGGTGGCGATCTACGGCCTCAGGCCCGCGGTCCACCAGGAGAAGATCTTCTTCTACTACGGCGGCGTGAACTGGAGATCCCCGGAGCAACTGGAGATGCTGGGGGAAGAGCGGGCGTACGGGGCCATCGGGTTGGCGGTTCTGCCGGCGGATGGCTTCGTCTCCCTGGACGGCTCCAAACTGCACTTCAGCCAAGCCGTTACCCGGACCTTCACCTTTTCCGGCAGCGAGCTGCACCTCAACCTGCGGGCGGCCTTCCAACGTTGGGGAGCTCATCCCGCAGAGGTCCGGGTCGAGATTCTGGGCACGGACTACAAGCCCATCACCGGTTACGGCTTCGACGACTGTGATCCACTCAGTGAGACCGGCACGGGACAGCCCGTCACCTGGAGGGGAAGTCCCGACGTGGCGGGATTGGCTGGTAGGCCGGTCAAGCTCCGATTCCACTTCAAGAACGCGAAGCTGTTCGGGTTCCAGTTCGTTCCGGGAGACCTGGCCGCCGCCCGGAAAAAATTCTGATCCGGAGTTTGTTACCGGGAGAACGGGATCATCGCCTGAGAACGGCGCCGCCGGCGTGCTCGCCCGTTTCGGTCCGGTCAGGAACCACCGGACTCGTCCAGAATAGTGAGTTCTGCGCGGCGGATGACTCGCTGACCGCTGATCCGGTCGTCCACGTGCAACTCGATGCGATGCTTCCCGGCGAGAAGCCGGCTCAGATCCACGTCCTGAAAAATGGCAACCCGATCGCCCAGGGTCACGGCCTTGGGCTGTTCGCGCCGCACGATTCGGCCGTCGTGGACCAGATAGATCTCGGCTCCCAACAAAGGTTGAAGAGTCGACTGATCGATGGCCACCTCATAGGCTTCCACGTAAAAGAAACAGCGGTCCCGGTTCGTGAACTCCTGAGTCACATTGGGGAAGATCTTGAAACCGCCGGGGACTACGAAGGGCTCGCTCAGAAGGGTTCCGGGGTCCGAAGAAAGGACCTTGTCCGCCAGGATGATGCTGCTGGTCGTCAGGGTCCTGGACTCGAAGGGGACGACACGGATGGGAGTCGCGGTGACCGAGACCTTCCCGCTGTTCCCGTCCTTCAGGATCAGGGTCAGTTTGTACCGCCCGGATCTAAGGGGAACGCTCCTCTGATAGGTGGCCACACCCCCCATTTCCTCCGGCAGCAGGTCCCCGGACTGGTCCGCCAAAACGGTATCCTCAAACTCGTATGCGATCCGATTT
>JAPOYZ010000245.1 GCA_026706325.1 Candidatus Aminicenantota bacterium | reverse complement strand
GTAGCGGCGATCATGGCCGCGTTGTCGGTGGAAAGAAGGAGGGATGGAAAGTAGACGGGAGCGCGGTCCCGGAAATGGTCCGCCGCGCGGCGGCGGAGCTCGCTGTTGGCCGAGACGCCGCCCGAGATCTGGATGGAATGCACGTCGTGCCGTTTCCAGGCTTTCTCGAGCCGGTCCAGAAGTTGGTCCACGACGCACTTCTGGTAGCTGGCCACCAGATCCAATATCGCCTTCGGGACCGTTTTCGGAGACTTGGCGAATTGGGGCTCGACCGGTTGGATCCCCTCCAACCGGCAATGGCGAAGGGCCGCCGTCTTGATTCCGCTGAAACTGAAGTCCAGCTCGGCGCCCTTGGTCCTGGGGAGCGAAAACCGCACCGCTTTCGGGTTCCCCAGAGGAGCCAGCCGATCGATGACGGGACCCCCGGGATATCCCAGGCCCAGCGCCTTGGAGAGCTTGTCCAGGGCTTCGCCGGCGGCGTCGTCGCGGGTCCGGGAGAGTTCCCGGCAGGAACGTTCGTCGTCCAGGCAAAAAAGGCTGGTGTGCCCACCCGACACCACTAGGGCCAGGGCCGGCAACTCCGCCTCCGGATGCTCCAAGGGGACCGATCGAATGTGCCCTTCCAGGTGGTTGACTCCCACCATGGGGATCTCCAGCGCGAAGGCCAGAGCCTTGGCGTAGGCCATTCCCACCAGCAGGGCTCCCACCAGTCCGGGGCCCCGGGTCACCGCGATGCCATCCACGCGGTCCCAGGCCGACTCGCCGTTCCAAGCCTGTTCCAGGCAGAGATCGACGACATGGTTGATGTTGGACGCGTGTTCCCGGCTGGCCAGCTCCGGAACCACGCCGCCGTAGACGGAGTGGACGTCCACCTGGGAGGCCACCACGTTGGAGAGGATCCGCCGTCCGTCTTCGACCAGCGCCGCCGCGGTCTCGTCGCAACTGGTCTCAATTCCCAGAACGTTCACTGGCGATCCGGTAGAGGCCGGCCAACGACTCGACGTAAGGCGCCCGGGCGACGCCCTCCTCGGTGATGATGCCGGCGACCAGGCGGTTGGGGGTGACGTCAAAGGCAGGATTGGCGACCTGGACGGTATCGGGAGCCAGGTCCTGCCCGGCCATCTGGGTGATTTCGGCGATGTCCCGCTGCTCGATGGGGATCTGGGCGCCTGTGGGCGTCCCCAGGTCGATGGTAGAAAGGGGAGCCGCCACGTAGAAGGGGATCCCGTGCTCCTTGGCCAGCACGGCAACGCCGTAGGTGCCGATCTTGTTGGCGATATCGCCGTTTGCGGCGATCCGGTCGGCGCCCACCACCACGGCCTGGATTCGTCCGGACTGCATGAAGTAACCCGCCATGTTGTCGGTGATGAGGGTGCAGGGAATGTTCTCCCGGACCATTTCCCAGGAGGTGAGGCGGGCGCCCTGGAGAAAAGGCCGGGTCTCGTCGGCGAAGACCTGGATGCCCTTTCCCGCCTCGACCGCCGCCCGGATGACCCCCAGCGCCGTTCCGTATCCGGCCGTGGCCAGGGCGCCGGCGTTGCAGTGGGTCAGGACCGTCGAACCCTGCGAAAGCAGCCGTTGGCCGTGCCGGCCGATGCGCCGGTTGATCTCGATGTCCTCACCGTGCATTTCCTGCGCTTCCCGCACCAGGGCGTCCTGAACCTGGGCCAGGGAGCCGCTGTGGGCCCGGAACACCCGGTCCATCCGTTCGATGGCCCAGAAGAGGTTCCTGGCGGTGGGCCGGGTCACGCGGATGGTCTCGCAGATCTTCTGCCATTCCGATTCCAGGTCCTCGCCGGAGGTCAGGTTCTTCACCCCCAACGCCAAGCCCATGGCGGTGGCCACGCCGATGGCCGGAGCGCCGCGGATCACCATGCTCCGGATGGCTTCGGCCACTCCTTCGACGGTGGTGTACGTGTTGTAGATCTCTTGAGTCGGCAGCAGGCGCTGGTCGATCATGACCACGCCCTCGTCGGTCCACTCGATTGTGCGAATCATGGGCACAAGTTACACCAAGCGCCCGAAAACGGGCAACGACCCCGACGCGTCTTGGCGAAAACTGCGCCGGCTCTTTACTCTCCCTTCTGACTCCCCGCTTCTCCTCTTGTGGAGTCCGAAGCCGAAGCGCAGAATGATAGCGGTTCACGAAACGGTGCCGAATGGCGCGGGCAAAGGTGCGGAAATGGTCATGCTTCGGTCGCTGCTCCTGATCGCCGGTCTCTTCGTCTGGCTGGTTTCGTTCCTTCCCCTGCGGCTCTTGGCCCGGGAACTCGAACGATTCGAGCCAAAGGACGTGTTCGAGCTGGAATGGGCTTCCGATCCCCGCTTCACGCCCGACGGCGGACGCGTGATCTACATGCGCAACTCCATGGACGTGATGACGGACCGGCGCCGGAGCAGCGTCTGGACCGTCGATCTGGATGGAAGCCGGCATCGCCCGCTCTTGTCCGGCGAAGCCCGGTACTCCTCCCCCCGGCTCTCATCCGACGGGCGGCGGCTGCTTTACGTCTCCGACGCCGAGGGAAGTCCCCAGCTCTACGTCATGTGGATGGACACGCGGCAGACCGCCCGGCTGACTCAGCTCCCGCGGGCGCCTTCGAACCCGGCCTGGTCCGCGGATGGGAAGTGGATCGCCTTCACCCGGTTCGTCCCCCGGAAACGGCAACCGATGGTGCAGTTGCCGTCCCCGCCCGAAGGCGCCCAATGGGCCCCCCGGCCCCGGGAGATCCGCAGCGTCCGGTATCGCCGGGACGGTCAGGGATTGCTGGAGGAAGGCAATGTCCAGCTCTTTCTCCTGGACGACGACGGGGGCACGCCCCGGCAACTGACGCGGGGAGAATACGACTCGGGTCCGCCGGTCTGGTTGCCCGAGAGCACGGGGATCCTGATCAGTTCCAATCGCTCTCCCGGTTGGGAGTACGAACCCCGGGAGTCGGAGATCCATGAGGTTTCCCTGACGGGTGAGATCAGGACCCTGACCGGCAGAAAGGGGCCCGACACGGACCCCGCCCTTTCTCCGGACGGCAAGACCATCGCCTATACGGGATATGACGACCGGGGGTTGAGCTATGCCAACAGGGTCCTTTACGTCATGGATCGGAACGGAGAAAATACGCGCCCGTTGACCCAGGGTCTGGACCGGTCCGTCTCCAGTCCCCAGTGGCATCCGGATGGTGAGGGAATCTACGTCCTTTACGGCGATGAGGGCTCGACTCGAGTGGCTCGGGTCGGCCTCGACGGCGAGATCAATCCGGTGGTGACCGACGCCGGCGGCCTCTCCCTGGGCCGGCCGTACGGGGCGGGGGCCTATCGGGCCGGAAGGAACGGAGTCGTCTACACGTCCACGTCGACCCGGAGTCCTCCCGATGTCGGCTTCGCCCCCGCCACGGGTGAAGCCCGCCGCCTGACCCGTCTAAACGAGGACGTGCTGACCCACAAGGCGCTGGGCCCGGTGGAGCCGATCACCTACGCTTCTCCGGTGGACGGCCGTCCCATCGACGGCTGGATCATCAAACCTCCCGATTTCGATCCGTCCCGGAAGTATCCCCTGATCCTGGAAATCCACGGAGGTCCCTACGCCTATTACGGCCCCTATTTCAGCGTCGAGCTCCAGTTGATGGCGTCGGCCGGCTACGTGGTGCTCTACACGAACCCCCGGGGCAGTACCGGCTACGGGGCCGAGTTCGCCAACCTCATCCACCAGAACTATCCGAGCCAGGACTACGACGATCTGATCGCGGGTGTGGACTACGTGCGGGGGCGCGGCTACGTGGACCCGGACAACCTGTTCGTCACCGGAGGTTCGGGGGGAGGGGTCCTGACGGCCTGGATCGTGGGCAAGACGGACCGTTTCCGGGCGGCGGTGGCGTCCAAGCCGGTCATCAACTGGATCAGCATGGGCGGCACCAGCGACATCTACGTCGCCTTCAGCAAGTATTGGATGCCGGGCCCGGTCTGGGAGGACTACGAAACCTATTGGAAGTACTCACCTCTCTCGTTGGTGGGCAACGTCACGACGCCGACCATGCTCCTCACTGGAGAGTCGGACCTGAGGACGCCCATCTCCGAGACGGAGCAGTACTACCAAGCCCTCAAGTTGCGCCAAGTGGACACGGCCATGGTGCGGATTCCCGAGGCCGCCCACGGCATCGCCCAGCGTCCCAGCCATCTGGTGGCCAAGGTCAGCTATATCCTGGCCTGGTTCGAGAAATACCGCGTCGATGCCCGAGAGGACCGGGGAGGAAACCGCCCCTGAGGACCAATCTCAGGCGAAGGAGCAGTTGAGATCATGAAAGTCGTCATCACCCACAGGATCGGACCGGGATTCGTTGAGGAACTCCGGGAAAGCTTTCCGGAGGTGGAATTTCGAACCGCCTATACGCCGGAGGAGCAGGTGCGGGAGATCCCCGACGCCGAGGTCCAGTTCGGTCTGATCACCCAGGAAGCCCTTGAGGCCGCCCGCAAGCTCCGCTGGTTTCATTTCGTGGGGATCGGCTTTGACCACATTCTCACCAACGCCCCGGGACTCGTCGAGAGCGACGTGGTCATGACCAACGCCCGGGAGACCCATGTGATCGCCATGTCGGACCATGCTCTGGCCATGGTCCTGGCTTTCGCCCACTGCCTCCCCGATCTGGTGGAGGACCGGCGGGCGCGAAACTGGGACACCAACAAATATTTCGGCCGAATGACCGAGCTGGCCGGAACCACCATGGGGATCCTGGCCATGGGCGACATCGGAAAGGGCGTGGCCCAACGGGCCGCCGGATTCGACATGGAGGTCTACGGCGTGGACGTGGTGCCGATGGAGCCTCCGCCCGGCGTGCGGGAGGTATGGGGCCCCGACCGCTTGGACGAGATGCTGGGCATCAGCGACTGGTTCGTGGTGACGGCGCCGCTGGTGGAATCCACGCGCGGTCTGATCGACGCCGGCCGCTTGGCCCGTCTGAAGCGGGGCGCTCATCTGATCGTGATCTCGCGCGGGGGAATCGTGGACGAGGACGCCCTGGCCGAGGCGATTCGCTCGGGACACGTGGGGGGCGCCGCGTTGGACGCCACCGACCCCGAGCCGCCGGTCCAGGAGAGTCCGCTCTGGGATCTGCCCAACGTGATCATCTCGCCTCACGTCTCGGCCGACTCGCCTCAGATGTGGCAGCGCCGCCGGGAGATCTTCAAGGAGAACCTGAGGCGCTACCTGGCCGGAGAACCGCTCAAATTCGTCTGCGACAAGGCGAGGGGATATTGATGGGCGGAGCCGCATGAAGTTGACGGTGGATAGGAAAACAAGACGAATTGGGGAGGAAACGAGTCATGCGAACTTGGACGACGCTTCTGGTGGGGCTCAGCCTGCTCGGGTCTGCCGCGGGGCAGGAAAAGGAGAAATTTCTCACCCTCAGTTGGGGAGACGTGATTCACGGAATGGAAGGCGTGCTCAAGTTGGACACTCCCGAAAAGGTTCTGGAGGCGACTCGAAACTGGAAGCGGAACGGGGTGGACAAGGTCATGTTCCGGGTCGACGACTTCCGGGTGGTTCTGTATCACGACGTCACAGTGGACGGAAAGAACGAGTACCTGCGGGAATGGATCAAGATCACCCGGCGGGCCTGGAAGGAGGGGCTCGTCAAGACCGCCGTGGATGCGCTGAAGGCGGCGGGGATCGAAGTCTACATGTGGATCGCGCCCACCGACGAGGGGCGTCCTCCCGACGTGAACGTGTTCGACATGGGGCCCACCGGAAGGGCCTTCTGGCCGTGGCACTCCAAGTTCACCAAGGCGAATCCTCAGTTTCTGGTCCACGACCGGAGCCTGACCACCAACGGACGCCAGTACCAGTGGCACGTCATGGAGTACGGCTACCCCGAGGTGCGCGACTACATGATCAACAAGATCATCCGCACGTTTTCGGACGGGTTCGATTTCGACGGAGTCTTCCTGAGCATCCGGTCCCACGGCCTGCCGCCGAACCACGCGGACCAGTACGGTTTCAATCAGCCCATCGTCCAGGAGTACAAGCGCCGGTACGGGCGGGACATCCTGCGGGAGGACTTCGACGTGGAGAAGTGGCGGGAGCTCCGGGGCGAGTACTTCACCCTTTTTCTCCGGGAGTTGAAGGCCCACCTGAAGACCAAGGGACAGAAGCTCTCCATCGGCATCCAGCAGGGGGAATACATCGGTCCCCCCTTCGGAAATATGAGGATTCAATGGCGGCAGTGGATCGAGGAGGGAATCATCGACGACCTGGTCCTGGGCCACATCACCCGGGTCCGATCGCGCTATCCGGAACGGATCCAGCGCACCTGGGGATATCTGCAGAACCAGGAGACGGGTCTCGGCCTGCCCCCGTTGGTGCACGCCATTCGCCGGGACTACGGCCCTCTCTGCCAGAAATATGGGGTCAAGCTGTACGTGGAGCCGGAGAACTTCCTCCGGTTCCATGAGCACCCGGCGGTGGGACGGGCCGGCCCGACGACAGAGGCCACGAAACGGCTCCGGAAGCAGTTGGAACTCCTGCCCCAGGTGACGGGTCTGTCGGCCAGTTACAGGGAAGTGACGAGATCTTCGAAGCCTTGACAGCCCGTGGCATAAGTCATCACGGCATTCGACCGTCCCTGCATCCCGGCGGACGGCGTTGCTATGGGCCCACATACTCCCGGTATGCGCGCCCATAGCGCCTTGTCCGGCGGGCGCAGGACCGGTCTCGGTGCTCGCGGGACTTTCACCACGGACTGTTGAACGCCGGCCGCCAACTCAAGATAAAATTATGTTCGGCACATCCTCAGCGCCCCGGTGAGTAACTCGGGCCAGACTGGAATGCCGGGTGCGGACATGAAATTTTTCAGACTGCTCGCCACGAATCTGTTCCGAAACAAGCTCAGGACCCTGCTCACGGCCAGCAGCATCGGGGCATCGGTTTTCCTGGTGGCCACCCTGATGACGGTGCTCGACGAGCTGACCAGTCCGCCCGAGACCCCGGACTCCGCCTTGCGTCTCGTGGTCCGGCACAAGATCTCGCTGTTCAACACGTTGCCCACCTCCTACCGGGAAAAAATCGCCGCCCTGGACGGTGTGGAAGCCGTAATCGGATCCATGTGGTTCGGCGGCCTCTACAACCATCAGGGGACCGAAATCGGCTTGGCGCAGTTTGCCTCCGATACGGACCGGTTGTTTCAGATCTATCCCGACATGGCCGTTCCCGAAGAGCAGAAACAAGCGTTTCTGCAGGATCGTTCCGGAGCATTGGTGGGGAGTACCGTGGCCGAACGTTTCGGCTGGCAGGTGGGACAGCCGATCCATACCGGCAGCAACCTCTTCCCGGACGAGTTGGA
>JAPOYZ010000400.1 GCA_026706325.1 Candidatus Aminicenantota bacterium | reverse complement strand
CATTTCCAGATCACCAACAAGTTCTTCGGAGAAACCGCGGAAGTGTCCGAGAGCGACTACAATTAACTGGCCCCGGATGACCGCGGGGGGATCGAGGACGATCAGATCAACTGGAGTCCGTGGTCGGAGCCGTTCACCGAATCCGGCCAACTGATTGCCCTTCCCAGTCCGCGGCAGTTTTTCCAGTTCCGCGTCGTCATGGAGAGCGAGTCGATTCTCGACGGTATCCGGCTCGATTCCCTGGCGGTCGAGATCTCCTCTCCACCGCTGGCCAACTCCCTCATCGGAGAGATCTCGCTGCTCGACGAACCTCAACCCGAAGAACGGTTCGCCGTGGTTCCCGCGGGAGAGACTGCCACCTTCGCCTACGACATCCATGCCGACGTCAGCGGCGAAGCGATCGGGTTCGACGCCCTGATGATTTTCACCCCTTCCACTGCCGTCTTCCGGGAATTCCACATGGGGGAGAACGATCTCTCGCTGGCCCCGGTGACTCCGGAGAAAGTAACCTCGACGGAGGACGTGCTGACTCTGGAGTTTCCCGGCAACCGGGTGAGGTCCGAAACCGCAATGCGGGTGGTGTTCGACGCCCAGGTCCTGATTCAGGCTACCTCCTTCGATGCCGAGGCGTTCGATACCCAGAGCGAGGAGTTGACCCAACCGGTGTTGCCCTCGAATGCCACCGACCTCGTCAACACCGACAAACTGCAGGTCCTGACTTCGGCGGAAACGCGCCGGGACGTGTTGAGCTCACTCGAAATCGCACCCAGGGTTCTCACCCCCAACGGTGACGCGGTCAACGACGCGGCGGGGATCGATTTTCAGATCCTTCAGGTGCTCGAGGAGGTACCGATCCGGATCGAGGTTTTCGACCTTTCGGGGCGGCGGGTCCGGACCCTGGTGGACACCCGGTTCGGGCGGGGTGTGTACGGAGAGTCCTGGGACGGCACCGACTCAAGCGGCAAGGTCGTACCGGTCGGACTCTACATCATCCGGGTCGCCGTCGAGAGCATCGTCGAGGATTTCTCGGAAGCAGTGGCGGTCGGTGTGGCTTATTGAAGGTGCCCCGCCAATCATCAACCTGAGAGGCCTGAAGATGAAAATCGCCTGCAAGGGACTTTGCGTCGCCACGATTCTGTGCTGCTCTACAGGAGTCCGGGCCCAGGACCAGGAAGCCTGGACCTTCGGCGGCAATGGCGGGGTTTCGTGGTCCGAGTGGATGGACCTCAACGTCATGGTCGACGATTTCTCCACCCCGGGCGCAATCCAGCCGCGGGAGCTCAGACCCGGCGTCAACCTGCTGCCCCAACTGACGGCGTTGGGTGACTCTGAGCCGTTGTCCTCCCCGGAGGGATCGTTCTGGTCGCGCTGGCAGAACCCGCTCGACCCGTTCTGGGAGAACGGCCTCCCCCGCATGTGGCGCGGTTACCAGAATCTTTCCTGGGCCACGGTTTTCATGCCGATCGAAAAATACGTCGACGGGGATCCCACGACGTTCAACTGGTTTCTCAACTTCGGTCCCGGGTGCAACAAGACCGCCAGCGAGTTCTACACCATCGACGTGGGAGCGCCCGTTCCGGTAACGGGGTTTCGCCTCGTCGAACCCCCCGTGACGGAAACCGATCCTCTGGGAAACCCCTGGGCAGAGGGGTACAGCCCCACGGACCGTTTCGGAGAGCCATGGGCGAACTACATACCCAAGCACGGGGAGTTCTCGGGCGCGCTCGACCCGGCCCCCATAGCCACCGAAGGGGAAGACGAGCATATCTGCAGTCTGGTATACAAACCCCTCGAGTTCGTGCTGGGCGGGGTCGAGCAGAACCTCGTGGCTCCAATCGAGTTCACCTTTCCGCGGCAGTACCTGCGCTTCTTTCGCTGGCGGACCTTCCCGGAAAACACGCGCACCGCGGGGGGGCAGACCGCAAGTTCCGTGCTCTCGATCGCCAAGATCGCCTACGCCGAGTTCGAGCTGTACGGCGACGGTTACTCGGCCGCATCCAGGTACCGGAGCCATGTGGTGGACCTCGGACGGACCGCCACTCTGGGCGCCGTGACAATGGGGGTGAGCAAGTGGCGCCGGGAAGGGGAGGTGCTCGTGGAGGCGCCAGACGCCGATGCCGGTCTCTCAATTCGGATCAAGACGGGATCCACCCCGGATCCGAGGCAGTACCACACCTACAACGACCAGTCGGAATACGTCGAAATTTCCAGCGAGGAATTTTCCCAGCTCAAGGTGCGCGGCAATCCTCAGGACCCTCAATGGGTGGGCTGGCAAGGTCCGGTGACCGAAGACCGCACCAACTGGACGCCCTGGTCGGGCCTGATCAAGAACTCCGGAACCCAGGTTGGACTGCGAAGCGGACAGTACTTCACGGTCGAGGTGGAATTGCAGTCGGGAACCCCGACGGAAATGGTGCGGCTCGATTCCCTGTCGATCGAGGTCTCTCCCCTTCTCGCTTCCAGGCTGGTCGGGGAACTCGCTGTCGCCGATGACGCCCTGTTCCCGGCGATGCCCGAGATCCCGGTGGGTGAGGAGGTGGTGATTTCCTACGCCATCAGCGCCGGCGTCGAGCCGGGTTCCGACGGATTCGACGCCCTGCACATCGCCACTCCCTCGCAACCGAGGTTCCTCAGCTTGATGGCGGGCACTCCCTTGGCCGCCCTCGAGCCGGAGGAAGTGCTCGAGGAGGAGGACGGCCTGACCCTGTTCCTTCCCGAGCGTGTCGAAAGCGACCGGGACCTGCGCATCGATTTCGGAGTGACTCTGTTCACCGTCTCGGCGCAGCTGAACGGAGCGGTGTTCAACCGCGACAAGAGCGACCGCAGGCAGTTCATCGAGGCCGGCGATGCCAGCCAGGAGATCGGCAGCGACCTGCTCCAGCTGGTGGCCGACGACAACTCGGTGCGTCGCACCCTGGGAGACATCGCCATCCGCCCGCGGGTGATCACACCGAACCAGGACGGACGCAACGACCTCCTGCAGATCGACTACACCCTTTTCGGGGTCCTCGGAACCGACGTCGAGGTCCTGGTTTACGACCTGGCAGGAAGATTGGTGAGCAGGTTCCCGGCCTCCGGCGGGACCGCGGGCACCCACACGGTGCAGTGGAACGGCATGGATGAATCGGGGCAGGTTCTTCCCCCCGGTGCCTACCTCTGCGAGATTGCAGCCGAGACCGGTGCCGGCCGTTTCCAGTCCATCAGGCCGATCGCGGTGGCGTACTGAAAACAAGGCAGATTGCCATGAAATCGATACGCTGGTGTTCAGCTTTCCTGCTCCTGACCAGTTTCGCCCCTGTCGATACGGGGGGCGATACCTACCGGGTAAACAGGCAGTCGCAGTGGGAGGAATGGAAGTTCCCCAAGGGGGTCCTGGAATTCGTTCCGGAAGGGCTTACGCTGACCAGGTACGACCGAAACATCAATGCCGCACTCGACGCTGCGGAATTCACCCACGCCCTGGCTGGAAACAACGAGACGAATGGGGGAGTGTGGGCGGTGGGCTCGAATGCCCGCACCGCCGACCGGGTGATCGACGGGGACGCGACCACCTGGTGGCAACCGAGCCAGGGTGACGATCTCGAAGACTGGTGGATCCAGGTCGATCTCGGCCGCGCCGTGCCGGTAACGAATATCCGTGTCGTTTTCCCCGATGAGGAAGGGGCCAGGCCCCCGCGTCAGTTCCGCCTTTTCGCCAGCGACGGCGAGCGCGTTTCTCAGGGCGCCGACCTGTTCAGTTTCGAAATGCTCGGGGGTACGTCCCGCTACAACGAAGAGACCGTGGTCGAGTTCGTGCCCGCGACGCTTTCGGCAACCGCCAACCGCTTTCTCCGCGATGCCACGGTTCCTCCGGACACCACTTTCGGGACGAGCTATCGCTCCCTCCAGTACATCCGCCTGCGCATCGATGAAAAGACCGAAGACGCCTCCGTCGCCGAGATCGAAGTCTACACTTTCGGCAGCAACATCGCCCTGCAGACAATCGAGCGCGGCGGCAGCGTAGTGGAGGCCTCGGGACGCGGAGAGGTGCTGGTCGACGGCGACTTCAACACGGCCTGGTCCCAGTCGATCCGCGGGCAGGACATCATTTTCGTATGGGATCTCGGCGCCACCTTCTGGATGGAACGCCTGCTCATGCTCGGGGCCTCCGCCGCCGGAACCCTTCACGGCAGCCAGACCCACGTCACGAGGATCAACGATCACTCGCTGCGGGTCTCCACGGGAGAACGCACCTTCTCGGGGGAGTTGAACTGGGAGCTGGTGCGGGATGTCGTCCCCCGCGGCTCATCCTTTCGCGACATTCAGTACCTCTTCGACCCCCCCAGGGCGGTCCGGTATTTTGCCGCGGTCTGGCCCAACAGGGCCAACGGCAACATGGCTGACCTGGTCGCCATTCCCGCCGGCCACGTCGCCTCCGTCGAGATGGAGTCCAACTTCATCGACCTGGGTGAATTCGCCGGAGACAACCGTTCGAAGCAGATCGAAGGCATCTCCTGGGAGGGAGATATTCCCCCGGGCTCGAACGTGCAGCTGCGCACCAGGACCGGTCACAAGCTGACCAACGTGGTAACCTACTATCACAAGAACGGGGATCTGCTTTCCGGGGCCGAGGAGTACTACGCCCTCAACAAGTTCGTACGCGGCGACACCGTTGCTTTCCTCGACGCCGGTGAGGACTGGAGCCCGTGGAGCTCGCTCTATCTGGAACAGGGGCAGTCGCTTTCTCCCAGCCCGCGGCGGTTTCTGCAGATGAAGCTCGTGCTCAACTCGGAGGAGCCGGATGTCGCCCCCGTGCTCGGCAGTCTCGACGTCGAGTTCACCGACGCCATCCTGCGCGGCGCTCAGGCGGAGATACACCCGAAAGAGGCGGAACCGGTGGTGCCGGAGGAGTTTACCCTGAAGCTCTGGGGCGATTACGGCGAGGGGGGCAGCTTCGACCAGATCCTGATAGAAACCCCCTCTCAGGTCGATCCGGTCGACCTCGAAGTTTCAGTGCGCGGGGTTGAGGTCGAACCCTCTGCCGTGAGGGCGACACCGGACTCGCTGTTGATTCAGCTGCAGGATGCGGTCAGCGACAACGCCGATACGGTTTCGGTCGCCTTCGTCGCGGCAATCGACCGGAATCCGACGATATTCAACTCGTTCATCGGCAGCTCCGGAAGAGGGGAGTTGTGGCAGTTCGTCAACCAGGCCGAAGGGGTTCCTCACGCGACCGAGGTGTTTTTTCCATCGGTTCCGAAGAGCGGGGAACTGCTCGGCGGTTTCGCCATTGAGCCGCCGGTTGCGACGCCGAACGGCGACGGCATTGGAGAAGAAGCCCGCATCAGCTTTGCGCTCCTGAACGTCGAAGTGGTTCCCGAGGTGACGATTTTCACGATGGGAGGAAACCCGGTCCGGGAGTTGGAAGGCAGCCGCGGTTCTGCCGGCCGCTACGAGTTCTCCTGGTCCGGCCGGGACGGGTCGGGAAAGGTCGTTCCCCCGGGTATATACCTGGTGCGCGTGCGCGTAGCGACCCAGGCCGAGGAGCAGCAGCTGACCAGGATTGTCGGATTGGCCTACTGACGGTAACCGGAGGAGGGGAGAAACCATGCACAGAGGGGTCCGGGACACCCTTGTATCGGCACAGTGTGCTGTTCTGCTGTTCCTTTCGGCAGCGCAGGGACAGCTGCCCACGGGACACCGGGAAGTATCCGAGCCCGGCATCGAAGGGGTGCGCATCCATACCGGGGCGCTCGCTCCTTCCCTGAGGAAGTGGTACCTCCCTCAGAATCTCTACTACGAATACCGCTGGCGGGGTTGGGAGTACAGCAACTACGCCAAGGATCCGTACCAGAGGTATGTCGGCATCCTCCTGAACGGAACGCGCCAGTACGACCCCCTGGGGAACTACATCTCCAAGGGGTGGCGCATCTACGACTGGACCGAGAACAATCCCCAGGCATTCGGAAGCAGCATCTTCAAGGCCCCGCAATACGGGAGCTGGTTCAGCAGCCTGATCGTTTCCTCGGCCCACAAGGGCCAGTTCCACACCGCGGTGACGATCGGCGACGGAATCCGCACCACCCTGACTCCCCTGACTTTCTCCAAGCCGGCCTTCAACGGCATGCAGTGGGATTTTCTCACCGACAGCTACGGGCTGACCCTGATCGCATCGCGGGTCAGCTCTCCCGGCATCCCGGTGCAGGCCATCACCCAGCCGCCGACGACCGCGGTGAACTCGACGCGGGCGGTGGGCGGCCGGGGATTCGCCCAGCTCGGCGACTTCGCACAGGTCGGGGCGACCTGGGTGTCGGCCCATCACGCCGACAACGAGCTCGGGTTGGGCAAGAACTCGTTGAAGGGCATTCTGACGCGGCCCCAGAACCTCGGCAACGTCGAGCAGGTCCTGATCCGGGTCTCCGACGATTCTCCCGAGTCCCCGGAGTCCGGGGCGGTGCTGTTCCTCGAACGGATCCGCATCGATGGGGAACTGCAGCAGATCACCCCCCTGGTTACCGGAGGGGTGCGCGAGGACGGCGTCCTCAAGGCCCGGGGCACCGACGCCATTCTGCTGACCTACGACATCCGCAACGACTTCATTCCCACCGACGAGACCGAGAGCTTTCGCGACGCCCGCAAAATCGAGTTCGAGCTGATCGTCGCCAACGATTACCTCGTCGAAGTGTCATCCAACAAGCAGCTCAACCGGCTGGGTGGCGAGGTGTTCCTGCCGGTGTTCCAGGCTGGGGACAACATAACCGACGGTTCCAACCAGCGATTCCTGCGCTTCGAGTACGGCCTGCCGACCGCAAACGAAGTGGCGGGGATTGACTTCGAGCTCACCAACATTCACAGCGTCGAGCTCAAGGCGGAGTACGTGGTCAACAGCCGCCACCGGCGCTTCCCGAACCAGAACTTCCGCAAGCTCGCGCCCAGCACCGACAGGGCGGAAGCGAGCTACGTGACCGCTTCCTGGACCGGGTATCCCTGGTTCGCCTACGGCGAGGCGTTCTCCATCGACCCCGACTACACGACCTCGGCGTTCGCGGCCAACGCCAGGGGCGACATCGACTACGGCAACGAGCTGCGCCACCTGTTCGAGTTCGTCGAGGACAACGACGACCAGGACCGGTTCCCGGACTGGTTGAGGCAGGGGCAGACCGGACAGGTCATCTTCTTCGGAGAACTGGGAGCCCTTACGGGCCAGGACTTCGAGATTTTTCCCGGCCTCGACGAGAACAACGACTTCGTCTCCGACTTCAACCAGAACCGCAACTCCCAGCCGGACTACGCCGAGCCCTTCCTTCGCTACACGGTGGATGCCCCCGAGTTCCTGTTCGGGATGGACATGAA
>JAPOYZ010000233.1 GCA_026706325.1 Candidatus Aminicenantota bacterium | reverse complement strand
GCCTCCGCCGCTCGAACAGGTCCGTGCGCCGGTAGGCGGCCTCGACCGGGTTGCGTACCTTGTGTGCCAGCGCCGCCTCGGCCACCTCGCGGGGATGATCCGTCTCCTCCGCCACCCAGTCCCGGAAACTCGACCGGAACCCGTGCGGCACCGCCGCAATCCTCAACCCCCGGAGGAGTTCCGACATGGCGGTCCTCCCGAGTGGCTTTCCGCTCACCCTGGGAAAAACGAGCCGGTTGCCCCGGCCGAGCACCTTAGCCTCCTTGAGGATCTCCAACGCACGGCGGGTTAGCGGGACCCAGTGCTCCCGATACCCCTTCATGCGTCCGGCGGGGATGGTCCACACCCCCTCGTCGCGGTCGATCTCCGTCCAGACGGCCTCCCGGACCTCGCCGGAGCGCGTCGCCGTCAGCACCAGAAACTCGAACGCCAGCTTTACCACCGGCCGCTTGTTCGATGCCCGCACGGTCCGGAGTGCAGACGCAACCTTGCCGTGAGGCAACGCCCGCATGTGACGCACGGCTTTCCCCTGCGAGCCGAGCACCGGACCGATCCGGTCGCACGGGTTGTCGGGTCGAAGATCCATCGCCACAGCCCACTCCAACACTGCGCTGATGCGCTGGCGCAGCTTCCTGGCCGTGGCGGCCTTCTCGTGCCAGATCGGAGCGAGGATTACGATCACGTCCGCGCTCGTCACCGTCGCAATGGGCATCTTTCCGATATGAGGCAAGACGTGGCGCTCCAGGCTTCTCAGCCAGAGCCGCGCATGCCGGGGGGAGCGCCAGCCCGGCCGCAGCTGCTTCCAGACCGCCCCAGCGGCGTCCGCGAACGTGGGCATCGACTCGGCCCGCCGCTTCTCGGCCCGGGGGTCGCCCCCGTCGCGGGCCAGCTTCCGGTTGGCGAACGCCTTCTCACGCGCTTCCTTGAGCGAGACGAGGGGGAATCCGCCGAGCCCGAGCTCGGTTCGGCGGCCACGAATGGTGAGGCGCTGAATCCAGCCCCGGCTGCCTGTGGGCCGGACGTCGAGATAGAGGCCGTGGCCGTCGCAGTAGCGTCCAGCCTGGTTCACGTTGCGGACAAAGGCCGGTGTCAGGGCGTTGAGGGGATGCCGTCCGCGCGGCTTGCGTTTCGGAGGTCGTTTCACAAGTGTCATACATACCACTATACCTACCACAAAATGGTGGATGCAAGGGGATGGAGCGGATCAGTATGGGACAATGTCAGATGCCAAGTCTAGTTATAAACCATACAAATAAAAATACTTATGAACAATACTGGACGTGCCTGGACGATGTATCGGATTAAATCAAGGATTCCTGTCGGGAAGGCCAGAAATGACACCCGTGACGGGCAAGATGGGATCAAGATGGGATGTGTGAGCACCCCTGATATCCACAAGGAACGGCTGGAGACTTTAGGAAGCAGGCGGTGGAGAGACTCCGCGCCCGCCGCGCTTACTGCTTTCTGGACTGGAGATCGCAAGTTTCATTTCTCAGCACCCCACATAGTTCACGGTTAGCGCAAACAGCAAATGGAATGTGGGCCTGTGTACTCGTCCGTTCCCCTCAGCTACGCACTAACTAACTCCCAGTCGTCGCTGATAACACTCTCCAGAAGCCCCATGACATCAAAGCCATAGCTGTCCGGGAGCTTAACGCCCGGAAGATCTTCATGTTTTGTCCTCATGGTGCCGAATGCCCGCCACCAAAGCAGGTTATTGTACGCGGCTGCATACAGCATCTTCCCAAAGTTAGTTGCCTCCGCTGACGCATATGGAACCACCGATTCACTTCCGTCAACCTTAGTTCGTATTTTGGCAATTCTCCAAGTGGCCGAACGCGTCAGGCCGCGCTGCCCCAATACCACAAGATCTCCGACACCAACGTGCTCGGAAGGAAGATAACGAAAGACGACTTTGCTTCGTGCCGGGCTTTGCCCGCCCCCGGCAGACTTCGGTGGAGTGTACTCTTGAAGCATCTTGTTCAGCCCGTGGTACATGTAGTAATGGAGTCTCAGCTGATCTGACGACAGGGATTTCACAACGTCAACGAGTGGAATCAAGCTGTCGTCCTTGCCATCCTTTGTCCTCGATGCCGCAAGTAGCCCTCCAAAGTACTCAACACAGATTTCATCTTCACTAAAGGCACCGTTCCACAGCACGTCTCGTGCTACTCTGAGGTTAGCTGTCTTTCCATCTTCTGGATTAGAGATTTTCCTCTGGGCCGCGGCTATCAACCTGTTGCGGCCCTTGGCGTACAGCGTGGCCAAGTCCTCACCAATCAGGTCGAGTGTAGGCCCGAGAACTTTCTTGGCTGCCCATCTCACAGAGAGTATGTCGAGAGACACTGCCGACCCTTCCAAATCAGTATCAGTCATCAAGGCTCTACGCATACCCTACCGGTAGGCCCAGGGAAATGGAAACCTTGTAGGCAAGGTAAGATTCCTTTAGGCGCTACAGGTCGCTAGCAAACCAAACAACGTAGCGTGATCAGAAAAAGTTCAGCTCCGACGTATGACCAAGAAGAGTTGGGTCTTGCCGGCACCGTTGCGCCCGATGCGAACGGCGAACTCTGGGAGTTCCTCATTCACGATGGGACGGGGGTGATCCTCCCAGGCGATGGCATGCCAGTGGACATCAGCCTGCCCTGCTGCTCCGGCCCCTCAGAAAATAGGGCCAGCTTGCCAGTCGTCCCCGATCCGATCGGCAGTCCCCCCGACGGGATCTACGCCTCAGTCCACCTGTTCGATCGACGAGTTGATCCGGCCCAGATGTTCCTGGTAGCGGGCGTGGGCCTCCCGGTCCCGCCGCGCCCGGGACGAGTGGTAGGCCAAGCCGAGGTTGCGCCTGTGATCGGCAGTGCGATTCGGTCCGGTGCGATGGATCACGTTGACGTGGTGAAGCGAGAGGTCCCCGGGCTTCAGATCGAGCGCCACCTCCGGGTAACGGCTGAGGTCCGGCTTCTCCAGCAGGCCCAGGCTCGCCCCGGTGACGCCTGAAGGTTGGTGCGGCAGGATCGGAGCCCGGTGCGAGCCCTTCAGGCAGACGATGGTCCCGTTGTCGTCATTGGCTGCATCCAGGGCCAAGGTGACGGCTACGGCCTCCGCCGGATTCCAGAACTGGTAGGCGTTGTCCTGATGATAGGGGAACTCGTAGGTGGCGTAAGGGACCTTGTCGATGAGCATCACTCCGTCCGCCTCGGCCGCCGCCCCAGGATAGAGCGTTTCGACCAGCGCGATCAGACGAGGATCCCGCATCAAGCCCGCAAAATAACCGGAGCGTTGGTTGATCCTGAAAACGCACCGCACCGCGCCACCGCCGCCATCCTCGTAGTAGGCTTCGCCCGGTTCCAGATCGGAAAGGGAATCCTGCAGGTACCGGCCGAGGTGTCGATCTACCTCAGCGAGTTCCTCCGGCGAGAAGAAACCGGGAACGATTCCGAATCCGTTCTCGTGGTATTCACGGGCAATCGCGTCGTAGTCCATGCAGTACCCTTCCCGGAACTTCAACACAGCGCAGGGTTTCAGTTGTTAACCACAGTTTCGCTGCAGGGCCGATCGTTGCACCTCAACTGGGTACGGCCCAGTGGCCCGGCCGGTAACGGCGGCCCAGCAGGGCATTGGCCTCCTCGTCTCCCACGATCTGCTCCCGGTCCGCGTCGAACCGGACGCTTCGATTCGTCCGGGCCACGATGTTCCCCAGATGGGGGAGAGTGGACGAGAGGTGGCCCACCTCGATGTCCGCTACCGGGAGTCCCCCGGATCGAATGGCGTCCACAAAGTCCTGCTGGTGGACTCCCCGGGTGAGCTCATACCGCCCCTCCTGGCGAATCAACTCATTCTTCTTGCCGTAGATCCGGATTCCCTGCCCTCCCAGCGTCATCATCCCCTCGGTTCCGTAGAAGTAGAGGCTGTTCCCCTGAGCGTCGTTCCGATAGGGCGACCAGATACGCTGCTCGTAGACCAGCAGACGCTGCCGCGAGTCGCCGGTGCCTCCGGGATAGACGAAGGTCACCGTGTAGGTGTCGGGAAACTCCTGATCGTCGTCGAAGAAGAGCTTGGACCCGTAGCCGGTCACCAGGCTGGGATGGGTCTTTACCCCCAGTCCCCAGCGGGCGAGGTCGATGCCGTGGACCCCGTCGTTGCCGATGTCCCCGGTGCCGAAATTGTAGAACCAGTGCCAATGGTAATGGACATAGTTGGACTGGTGTTCCGCCCATTCGGCGGGGCCGACCCAGAGATCGTAGTCCAGGTTGGCCGGCGGCGGGGACGGCTCGACGTGCCCGATATTGCGCCGTTTCTGACTGTTCACGTGCTTGGCCACCAGGACGTCGCCGATGACCCCGTCGCGGAGCATGCCGATGGCCCGGATCACGCCGGCGCTGGAACGGCTCTGGGTGCCATGCTGCATGACCCGCCCGTGCCGGCGCGCGGCCTCGATCATCTGCCGTCCTTCCCGGACGTTGTGGGAGCAGGGCTTTTCGACGTAGACGTGCTTGCCCGCCTGGCAGGCCAGAATGGCGGCCGGAGCATGCCAGTGATCGCACGTGGCGATGACCACCGCGTCCACCTCCGCGTCGTCGAGGATGTACCGGAGATCCGCGACTCCGCGGTCCGCGCCGGTCTGCTCAATGGCCTGGGCGACGCGCTCGGAGTCCGGGTCGCAGACATGGGTCACCCGGCAACCCTCCAGGCCGGCGAAATTCTCGCCCAGCCGGCGTCCCCGGCCTCCGCAGCCGATGACCCCGACGTTGAGACGGTCGTTGGCCCCCAGAACGCTGCCCACCGCGGGAGTCAATCCCACGGCCGCCGCCGTCAGACCCAGGCTGGATTCCTTCAAGAACGCTCGACGATTCGTAGGGGACATCTGTTCACCTCCTCGGCTGTGCGGACCGGATAAACGACTGTACCGTCGCCTGTATGAATGCTAGAACCGAAACTGAGAGAATTCCAGTGCTCCGGTCCCAATCAGGGGACCCTTCAATGGGAGGCGTCCTATGCGAGTCCGTATCGATCCCGATCGAGTCAGACAGGTCTTCCACGAATTGAGCGGCTCGTCCGCGTTCCAGGAGAGCCGGGCCCTCGCTGAGGCCGGCGGGCTTCCGGTCGAGATGCTTCAGGCCATGTCGTTGCGGCCCGAGATCCTGAAGGCCTTTGGAGCCACCGGAGAAGGGGTTTATCCCGGCGGGGTTCTGGAGCGGGAGCTCAAGGAGAAGGTGATTCTGAAAGCCTCGCTGCACAACGAATGCCAGTTCTGCATCAACTCCCACCGGGCCATCATGCGGATGATCGGCATCCCGGACGCGCAGATTGAGGAACTGGACGCACCGGAGCATCTGACTCGGACGGAGGCGTTGGCACTGGACTATACGACGCGAGCGATCCGGGACGCCAACGGTATCGGGGAGGACTTCTTCGATCGGCTCCGGCGGGAATTCTCGGACGAGGAGATCGTGGAGCTCACGTTCCTGATCGGCCTGATCAATCTGTTGAACCTGTTCAACAACGCCCTTCGGGTCACCTACAGCGGCGATTACGAAGGATAGGGCACCAGATCGGTCACGGCAACAGGTCTCATTCAAGGATCGAGGCCTTCTACCACAAAGGGCAGAATCCCTCTCTTCGACTTGTAAGCGTTTGAAAGCACTTTTCGGAGCGTCTCATTGGAAGCAAGCAGTGCCCACACTGCTCCTTGAGCCCGGTTGAGTTTCATCTCCTTGTCCGTGGAGAGTTGAAGACCTCTGACTCGGCCGAGGATCGATTTGAACTCGTCCAGCAGGCCGTACTGTCGAGATCCCAACTCGTTGAAGATAGCTTCGTAGCAAAACGCCTCCAACATCAAATCCCGCTCACCCTCGAAGTCTCTCAAACCGTGCAATCCAGCACATATCGACGCTTTGATCCTCCCATTGTCCGTTATCTCGTTCGGAAAAAAGAACCGTACGGCGATTCCGGTCAAATGATCGGCGGTTATCGTCTCTCTGGCTGCATCCGCATGGCCGGCCAGTTCCATTCCTTGGCTATTGAGGTGCCTGCTGACCAGGTTAAGCAGCGAACCATTAAATCTGTGATCCTCAACCAACGTGCGATGATAGTAGTCTACAAGCGCAGCAGGACTGTCTCTCAATTCCTGTAGCTTCCCGAAGTCTTCTCCCGATCTATTTGCTTGGAGATAGTGAATCAGCCAGTAGTTCTCTTCGACAAAATCATGGAGGAAGTGCTCCCGGGGCAATCTACTGGTTTCCGTGGTCGTATACGGGCCGAATTCCGGATGCTCCCCGACGTTAATCTGGAAAATCCTTTTGTATTCCTGTTTCACTTCATCCACGGAATATTTCGCCCCAAGCAGGCCCAAGAACGCCGAAAACAAAATCAGACTGCTCATGCTGTCCCCTCCGCCCTACGATCGGTTTGTCAATTCAGGGCATGCCAGGATGTCGGATCAGAACTCCATCGCGCCACTGGGTACATAGACATGTTCGATTCCCGACTGCTTCAGGGACTCGACCGTATCCATGAGCAGGGTCCTGGGAACGTCGGGTCCTGGCCGGATCACCACCTCATTTCCGAAATCCCTGGCCCGCTGGACAATGAGTTCCACGTCCAGTTCCCGCTCTCCGTCCCAGAGGTTCCCGGAAGCGTCGATCCAGAGCCCGAACCACGGTTCTCGAGCACCTGGCTTGAGGACAAAATTGAAAGCGACGATTGTACTTGCCGGGACGGCTTCCCCATCGACCCTGATCGGCTCCCAGCGCCAACTTTTCAATGCTTCCAGAGCCGCATTCCGCAAGGCGGGGTGACCCTGAACCAGCTCTGCCTCCTGCATTGCACCGCCCCTGTCGATGAGGACTCGCAAGACGACAACTCCTTCCACGCCAGCAACTTTCGCGACGGGAGGATACTCGGGATCGTCTCGATGGAGCAGTTTCCTGGCCATGACATGGCCTTCCACAGAAACCGGCGTACGCTCCTCCTCGGCAGGTCCCATTTTCTGGAGGCCAGCGACGGGAGGCCTTGACAAGGGGAACGCCGACAGGCTCCACCATCCAGCCATTGCCAGCAACCCGAAACAACCCGCCAACGAAAGAGCCGTTAACTTCTTGGATCGTCTTCGCTCAGGGAGCTGGAGCAGCAACCTCACGCGATTGCGCAGTTGGAACTCCTCAAGAAACAGAGGCGCAGGCAGAGAAAAGGCGTGAGTGGCCCGCTTTGCGATTTCCACCAGAGATTGGAGATACGTTTTCCGGGAGCCCAATATTTGGACGACCCGTTCGTCCACGACCTGCTCCCGGGTCAACTGAATCCGGCGAATCAACCAGTGAAAGGCTGGATGAAA
>JAPOYZ010000475.1 GCA_026706325.1 Candidatus Aminicenantota bacterium | reverse complement strand
GGGAGTTTTCGGTGGACCTTCGGATCACCTCCTCCCTGCCGTTTACCCAGATTCCCGTCGACCCCTGGATCGACTTCGGCTCCCTGTCTGCGGAAGCCGAAATCGCCGGGGTTCTGGACCCCAACTCGATCCGGGTCGTGGATGCCGCGTCCGGGAGTCCCGTGCCGCACGCGCTCAGCCGCCACTTCCACCATGGACAGCAGGGACGGGTTCAGTGGGTCGTGGCGAACCCGGAGCATAGGGACTACCGGATCCGCTTTCGGATGGGCGCCGTCCGGCCGCCGCTGAATCCTCGTCCTGACGTTCCCATGATCGGCACGGGCGATTTGCTCAGGTACAACGCGGGCGTGCCGAAGCCCATCTCACTTCCCATCCTGGGCGCCTTGGTGGACCTGACGGGAGACGGCAAGCGCGATCTGGTGGGCACCGTCATCTACACCTATTCGCCGGACCGTCCGCCTGGGGGAATCGTCTGCTATCCCCGGGTCGGCGGACTCGACGAGTTCCAATTTGGAGAACCGGTCGCCATCCGCTACCTGGACGAAGCCGGCTCGCCGGAACCGCGTCATCTGCGGGCCGGGTACCTCCATCTGGACGCGGGAGACCTGAACGGAGACGGCCTGGTCGACCTGGTCTATTCCTCGCCTGCCGACGGCTCACATCAGAATCCCCGCAGCGCCGAAGGTTGGATCGTCTTCCTTCTCAACACCGGGCGGCGGGACGGCGGAGGACTTCCCATCTTCCGGGACCACGGCCGCATTTCCCGTCCGCGCGACTGGTGGGGTCCGGTGAGAATCGCGGACCTGGACCAGGACGGTATCCAGGACCTGTTCGTGGGCTCCATGTTTCGAGGTCAGGGCATTCCACCCGACGGCCGGGGTTACTTCATTCCCAACACGAATCCCGAGGGCTGGCCCTTTCGGCCGGGAACGCCTGTTCAAATCGATCCCGGAGTCCGGGCCAGTTTCTACGACGTCGACCAGGACGGCCGTTTGGACAGCGTCTGCCTGGTCCGCGATCCCGAAGCCGAGAGGAGGAAATATTTCAACCTGGTGGCGTGGCGCCGGAACCGGGGCGGCACGGTTCCAGATTTTGGTTCCCCTCGCCTGCTGGAACAGGTCGGAGTCCGGGCCGCCTATTTCACCGCGTCCGTACCTGATGGTCCCCGGCGGGGCCTTCTGGTGGCCTACGACCACTTGCGAAAGCTGGCCTTTTTCGAGCATCTCAAGGGTGAAGACGGAAAAGAACCGCCATTCCGCCGCCACGAGGCGGTGTCGTTGTCCGCCCATGCGATTCTGGGAGAACAGGCGACGCCTTATCCCTGCGACTGGGACGGAGACGGGGACTGGGATCTGCTGGCGGGTGATGGATTCGGCTTCGTCCGGGTCCTGATCAACGAGGGCACCGAGTCACGCCCGGTATTTGTCCGTGAGGAGCCGGTCCGGTCCCAGGGGGAACCGATCCGCCTCTTCATGAGCCAGGTCTTTCCCGGCTTGGAGGACTATGGCCACAACATGGGCTACACCCACCCGGTCTACATCGACTGGGACGGGGACAAACTGCCCGACCTGATGCTCCCCAACCTGACCAACCGGATCTACTGGTACCGGAACATCGGCACCCGGAGCCGCCCCAGGTTCGGACCCCGGCTCCAGGTCCTGTGCGAGGGGTATCCCGACAGCAAGGATCTCCTGGCCGCGACGGCCAAGCTCCTGGGAGCCGGAACCGGCCAGTGGAGGAAGCGGGTGCCCAACCGGCACCAGCCGTTCCGCTGGCGGGCCCGGGCCGCCTTTGCAGACCTTACCGGTGACGGTCTCACCGATCTCGTGACGGTTGCGTCCGTCACCTGGGACGCCCACCTGTTCCGAAGGTTCCGGGACGGGGAGGGGACGCTTCGGCTCCGGGACGACGGACCCTTTCGCTTTCCCGGAGGCGAAACCATCCAGGGAGTCGATCTCCAGCCGAGCCAGTTCTTCCTGGTGGACTGGAACGGGGACGGCCTGTTGGACCTCTTCTTCAACGAATGCCGGCGAAAGACGGGGGAGTGGGACCACAATCCGACCCGGCCTCTGATCTATCCCAACATCGGCACCCCCACGGAACCGCGCTTCGGACGCCCGCAGGTTCTGGCCCTCTTCGGAAAGCCGTTGGAAGGGCTTGGCTCGCACGGTCCCTACTACGGATTTCGGGACCTGGACGGAGACGCGAAGCCCGACATCCTGGCCTCGCCGGAAATGGGGACCTACTACTTCTACCGGCACACGGCGCTGGAACTGGACGAACGCCCCGCCGTCCGATTGGGCCGTCCCGTCGTGTCGGACCGGTAAGGACGAATGCAGGTTCCTGAGAGACGCCCGTTCGCATCACGAAGGGTGAGGGGCGTTGCCCGCAGCGTTATCGTGGCGTTGCTGTTGGCCCTTATCACCGGCTCGGTGGCGGGGGCTTCGTCTCCGCCCCGGCCCAACATCATCCTGATCATGGCGGACGATCTGGGCTACTCGGACCTGGGCTGCTATGGGGGAGAGATCCGGACTCCGAATCTGGACCGCCTGGCCCGCAACGGGCTCCGTTTCTCGCAGTTCTACAACAACGCCATCTGTCCGGCCAGCCGGGCGTCGTTGCTCAGCGGACTCTATTCCCAACAGGTGGGAGACCGCCGGGTTCAGGGATGCGTCACCTTGGCGGAAGCACTCCAGGCGGCCGGGTACCGGACCCTAATGTCGGGCAAGTGGCACCTGGATGGCCATCCGTTGAAACGGGGATTCGAGCGTTACTACGGACTCCTGACCGGAACCTCCAATCATTTCAATCCGGGCCGGCGGCGACCCGGTGAGCCGGAACCGGGCAAGAAGTTCGCCGGCGACGACCAGCCGTTTTCCATCGAAGGGAAGGTCATTCGCCCCTACACGCCGGAAGACCGCCGGTTCTACAGCACCGACGCCTTCACCGACCACGCCATCGGCTATTTGAAGCAGTACGGCCGGGAGAAACGCCCCTTCTTCCTCTATCTCGCCTATACCGTGCCTCATTACCCGCTTCATGCCTGGCCGGAAGACATTGCCCGCTACCGGGGCCGTTTCATGGCAGGTTGGGACACTCTCCGCCGGGAACGCCACCGGCGCCTGGTCCGGGAAGGGTTGATCTCCGATCGATCGGAACTGTCTTCCCGCAGCCCCCACGCGCCGGCCTGGGACGAGGTGCCGGACAAGGAGGCCTGGGACCTGAAGATGGCGGTCTATGCCGCCATGGTGGACCGAATGGACCAGAACATCGGCCGCCTCATGGAGACCGTGCGGTCGCTGGGCAAGGAGAGGAACACTCTGGTTCTGTTCCTGTCCGACAACGGCGCCAGCGACGAGGACCGGACCCGAACCCCCGGCCTGTCGCCGGGTCCCGTCGAGTCCTACCGGTCGGTGGACCTCCCATGGGCGAATCTCAGCAACACGCCGTTTGGCCAGTTCAAGCGATGGAACCACGAAGGCGGCATCGCGACGCCCCTGGTGGCCTACTGGCCCCGGGGAATCGCGCGGCCGGGGAGGGTCACGGCCGAAATCGGCCACCTCATCGACATCATGGCCACCTGCCTGGAGGTGGCCGGGGCCGAATATCCGTCAGAGGTGAACGGGATGAAGATTCCGCCGCTGGAGGGCCGGAGCTTGCTTCCCATCTTCCAGGGGAGGACTCGGGAGGGCCACGAGGCGGTCTTCTGGAATCAGCGGGGCCTCTGGCGGGCGGTTCGGCAGGGAAAGTGGAAGCTGGTCTCTCCCGACCACTGGATTCGCTACCAGCCCTGGCGGCGGGACGGAACGGCGAGGACATTTCCCCCTCGTCCCGGGGATCCTGGAGCAATCTGGCAGCTCTACGACATGGAAGCGGACCGCACCGAGCGGCGGGACCTGTCGTCCCGGTATCCGGACCGCGTGAAGAAACTGGACCGCCTCTACCGGGCCTGGAAACAGCGCGTCTTGGAGGATTGGGAGTCGGCCGGAGCGGCGGCTTTCTAGCCGCCGGGCAGGGAATCTCGGCAGCCGCCCGATCCGAACGGAATCCTGCACGGGAAGCGCTTGATATCTGTCGCCCTCGTTCCCCGGAAATATTCTGAGTTGAAATAAGGTATATAACGTACTATACTATACGTATGCCTAACTCCTTAAGTCGGCAGGAACTGGAAATCATGAAACTGATCTGGCGTCTGGACAAGGAAGAGGTCACCGTCCGCGACGTCTACGAGGAGCTGCGCCTGCGGCGCCGGATCGCCTACACGTCTGTCATGGGCACTATGCAGAGCCTGGATCGGAAAGGGTTCCTCCGGAAGTGGAGAGAGGGCCGGGCACACATCTACCAGCCCACCCGTCCCCGGGAAGATGTGATTGGTGAAGTGGTTGCGGACCTGGTGGAGCGAGTATTCGGAGGGTCCAGCGAGGCGCTCATGCTGCACCTGGTCGAGCGGCACGACATTTCCAAGGAGAAGCTTCGAGAACTGGAAGAAATGATCGAGGAGGGGTAATGAGCCTGGAACTGTCGTTGTCCAATCTCTGGTTCTACAGCCTGCAGACCGGAATCCTGATTCTGGCGGCTGGACTCCTGATCCGATTCTTTCGACTTCGAGAGCCCCGCAGTTTGTACCTTTTCTGGCGGGTTCTGCTGGCAGTCTGTCTGCTTCTGGTATTCCAACCGGGGGTGCCGGACCCCTTGTCCGATCCTGTAACGGTTCCACTGGCCGAAGAACTGACGCTTCCTGTTTCTCCGGTGACAGTGACCGAGACGGATCAGGCCACTGACCTATTTCCAATGCTGGGGGTCCTTTTGGTCTCCGGCGTATTACTCCGCCTGATCTGGCTGGGGGCCGGATTCTACAGGCTCCGCTGCTTGAGGCGAAGAACTCGACGGCTGGTCTTGTCCCCGCATCTTCAGCCGCTGGCCGAGGAGATGAGCGTTTCTGCCCGGTTTCGTGTGTCGTCCGAGGTCACCGGGCCCGTTACCTTTGGTTGGTTCCGCCCGGTCATCGTCATCCCCGACTCGTTTGGCGAACTGGACCCGGCAATGCAGAAGGCCGTCGCTTGCCATGAGCTGCTGCACGTGAAGAGGGGAGACTGGTTCTGGAACGCATTCGAGGAGTTGGTGCGGACCGTGTTCTGGTTCCACCCGGGTTTCTACTGGCTGATCGGCCGAATTCAGTTGACCCGGGAGCAGGTCGTGGACGAACAGGCGGTCGCGCTGCTGGGGTCGAGGAAGACCTACCTTCACTCATTGGTAGAGATCGCAAGGTGGAAGAATTCCGCCGCATCCGTGCCGGCTCCCCTTTTTCTCCGGGAAGGCCAGTTCAGCCGCCGGGTGCGGCACCTGCTCCAATTGCGGGAGGTACGAATGTCCAAGACCAGATCGACGGTTTTTTGGAGCGTCTGCATGGCGCTGCTCTTGGCGACCGGATGGTGGAGTTTGGCTGCATTGCCTTTGACGGCCGCTTCGACGGCCAGGATGCCGCAAGCGGAACCAGTTGCCGGGGAGCCGGTTCGAGTCGGTAGCCGGGTCATGGCGGAAAAGCTGGTCCACCGGGTTGATCCGGAGATCCCTGGGCACCCGGGGAGTTCCCGCCCGTTGGCTCAGTTCATATTGTCCATCGTCATCGATGGGAATGGAGCAGTTCAGGGGGTTGAAGTCTTGCAAGGCAATGACGACCATTCCCGCTTGAATTCCGCCGTCGAAGATGCGGTGAAACAGTGGCGCTATGAGCCGTTTCTCCTGGACGGGAAGCCCGTCCCCGTGAGAACCACCGTGTTTCTTCGCTTACCGCGCGCTGAACAGGTGGGGATCACCGGTTCCCAGGCATCGCCGCACCCGGAACCAGCTTTCGATGAGCCCATTCATGTGGGCACCAATGTCATGGCGGACAGACTGATCCACCGGGTCGATCCCGAGATCCCGTCGGGTTTGGAAGGCGACGGCCCACTGGGCCTGATCATCTTGTCCGTCGTGGTTGGCAAGAATGGCAAAGTTCAGCAGGTGACTGTCGTTCGGGGTGACAAGGGCGATCCCCGCCTGGATTCTGCCGCTGTGAAGGCCGTAAAGCAGTGGCGTTATGAACCGTATGTCTACCAGGGGAAACCTATAACCGTGAGAACGACCATCCTGCTTCGGATGCCCAAATCAGAATCAGCCGTAGAGGAGCCGGTTCGAGTGGGAGGACGGGTCATGGAGAGCCGCCTGATCCACCGGGTCGATCCTGCGTATCCGGCAGAGCTCAATGACGCCCGTCCATCGGGTCAGGTCATACTGTCCGTCATGATCGGCACGAATGGTGAAGTTCAGCAGGTGGAGGTCCTGAAAGGAGACGAGGGAGATCCCGGCTTGAACTCCGCGGCTGCGAGCGCCGTCAGCCAATGGCGCTATAAACCCTTTCTCTTGAACGGCATACCCGTTCCAGTAGAAACCACCATCGTCGTCCACTTCCCACGCGATGCTTTCGTTCCGCAATCTCCCAATATCCCAAATCAGACCCGGAGCAAGATCCGGCCCAAGCTTGAAAGGGCGCTGAAGGAAGTGGACCGTGCCATTCGCGAGATGGCAGCAATCGACATGACGGAGTTACGGCGCCAGCTTGGGAGCGCGCGGAAGGAATTGGAGCGTGCCAGAAGCAAGTTAGCGGGGATCGATATGAAGGAACTCCGGCGCCGGTTTGAAAGGGCACAGGAGGAACTGGAGCGTGCCAGAAACGAGATGGCAGAAGTCGACATGGAAGAGTTCCGGCGGAAGCTCCGGGAGCTGGAGGAAATGATCGAGAGAGAAGAATGAGCCTTGAACTGTGGATGTCCAACCTCTGGTTCTACAGCCTTCAGACAGGAATTCTGATTCTGGTCGGGGGACTTCTGCCCTGGATCTTTCGTCTGCGAGCACCTGGCATCCTGCATCTCTACTGGCGGCTGCTCATGGTCGCGTGCCTGCTCTTGATACTCCAACCCCTGGCGCTAAATACCGTGTCGGAACCAATTTCCGTTCCATTGGTCGAGGAACTGGTTGCTACCGCCAATCAGTCGCCGGGGGTCCAGGGCAGCAACTCTGTCAATCCGTACGCGTGGCTGGGTGGCCTTCTGGTGACCGGCATACTGCTGCGTCTCATCTGGCTGGGAGTCGGGTTCCACCGGCTCCATCTCCTGCAGCATAGAACTACGCGCCAATCTCTACCGCCGCATGTTCATTCTCTTGAGGAAGAGCTGGGAGTCTCCGCGGAATACCGCATGTCGGGCGAAGTTGCTGGACCCGTCACGTTCGGCTGGTTGCGGCCGCTGATCGTCCTCCCCGAATCGTTCGGCCAATTGGAGCAGGGGATGCAGAGAGCCGTGGTCTGCCATGAG
>JAPOYZ010000103.1 GCA_026706325.1 Candidatus Aminicenantota bacterium | reverse complement strand
ATTCTGCTCGCTCTCGTTGACCTCGACCACGACCCCTTTGGCGTCCAGTTGGTTGGCGATGGTCTCTTCCGACCCCTTGGGGATGATGACGCGAAAGGATCGGAGTGTTTCGGACCCGCTGGAATGGTACTTCCCCTCGACCTTGTTGCCGGTCATGGCGATTTCTTGAATCTTGCCGTCGGTGAGGGTTTGAATGAACTCCGAATAGTTGAGCTGGTCCACGTTGCCGGTGTTGACTTTGCTGAGGAACTGCCAGAGAGCGACCACCGCCACGATCACGACGACCCAGAGAAAGATGCTCCTTGCGGTAGTGTTCAAGACCGGACCTCCTGAGGCGCAGATACGTCGGACACTCTTCCATTATAGGGGAATGCCCCGAGTCTGAACACGCCCGCCGATTCTTTCAACATGGTCCGCACCGTTCCCGCGGCGCTCCTCTATACACGATGCCGACTCGCGCCGAGTTCCCTCGACCCGGCGTGAGGACCGTCAAGTACCTTGATCAGGAGCGCCTCCCTTTCGCCCGGACAGGCGCGGACCCGGGGGTCCGCGGGAAGACCCTCCACCCAGAGCAGGCGGCCTTCGTCCTCCGCCACCACCAGGGAATCCCGGGCGCTCCTGGGGATGCGGTGCTGCAGGAAGAGCCGCTTGAGCTTCTTCCCGCCCGGACCCGGATACCGGTCCCCCGCCACCCGGTTCCGGACCGTCAGGCTGGACCCTGGAAAACGAAGCAGAATTTGACCCGAATCTCCAGCGGGCGCCGTCATCCGGCGGCAGACCACGTGCCGGCCGGTTTCCGGAATGGCCACTTCCCCGGGGACCGGAAGCCGGTGGCTGAACCGGACCGGCGGAACCCTCCTTGCCAGTCTCAGGTGGTCGAATTCGAGGCCCGCCTCAATTTCTCCCGGCAGGTGGACCCGTCTCCCGCTTCGGCCGGAGACCAGATCCAGCACCCGGTCGACGTGCTCCAGGCCCAGGCCCCGGACATCTCCCTTGCAGGTTCTCACGGCGTGCCGGACCACCTCTTTCCTGAGGGCCGGCGCCAGATCGAGGAGCACCGCGACCCTCAGCCTGACCTCGCCGGGGCAGATCGACGGCGTCTCCCGGCACGACCGGAAGGCCTTGCGCCCCTCGTCTTCCAGGAACTCCGCCACCTCCTGCCAGAGCCGGGCGGTCCGTCCCAGGGTCGGAATCAGCGCCGGGTTCAGGCGGCTGCGCAAGTCGGGAATCAGGTGGTGGCGGACCCAGTTGCGATCGTAGCGGAGATTCCGGTTGCTGGAATCGTCCCGGTAGGGCTGTCCCCGGCGTTGGAGAAATCGCAGGATTTCTTCCCGATCCCTCTCCAACAACGGTCGGACCATGCGGACCGGGCTCTCTTCGGGCCCGCGAGGAAGAATCTCCCGCGCCGGGAAGATCCCCGACAAACCCGCAGGACCGGCGCCGCGCGCCAGCTTCAACAGGAAGGTCTCGGCCTGATCCTGCAGGTTGTGCCCGGTGGCCACGACGGACCCGGCGGCAGACGCGGTCTCGGAGAGGAACCGGTAGCGGACCCTTCGGGCCAGATCCTGGAGATTCGTACCCGGCCCCGCCTTCAGCGGCCGCGACCGGACGTGGAGCGGGACCTCCAACCGCCGGCAGAGGGTTCCGACGAAGCTTGCGTCCGCATCGGACTCGGCGCCGCGAAGGCCATGATTCACGTGGAGGGCCGACAGCGACAGCGGCCACTCGCGGCTCAATTCCTTGAGGACCCGGAGCAGTGCCACCGAGTCGGGCCCGCCCGAAACCGCGCACAGCACCGAATCACCCGGCTTCAGCAACGAAAACCGTTTGACGGTATCCCTGACTGCCGATACGAAGAGGTCCATCGCGCTGCTCGAAGACGGCTGCGGCCGGAATCAAGAGAAACCGGCAGAGGAGGTTGCGTCCTACCAATAAGAACGACGCTCTTGACAAAAACGTGGACGCCAACCTATTATCCCATTTCTTGTCCTTATCCAGAGTGACGGAGGGATCGGGCCCTAGGATGTCACGGCAACCGGCCCTTGAATGGTACGGTGCCAATTCCCGCAGACGGGTTCGCCCGCTTGTCTGAAAGATAAGCCCGGTTGCGTGGGAGCCCTTTCTCAGCGGGAAAGGGCTTTTTTGTTGTTTGGCCCTCCGTCCTGCCGGGACAAGGGAAAGGGAAGCAGGATGAGTTACTTGACGGGTCTCGGCTGCAAGGAGTGCGGCCACCGCTACCCCGCGGATCGGAGCTTCATCTGTCTCGAGTGCTTCGGCCCCCTGGAGGTCCTGTACGACTATGAGAAGATCGGGGTCGATCTGAATCCCGCCAAGATCGCGACCCGCCCCCCGAATCTATGGCGCTACCGGGAGCTGCTGCCCCTGGACGGGGCGCCGGTGACCGGATTCCACTCCGGCTTCACTCCTCTGATCCGGGCGGACCGGCTGGCCCGCCGGCTGGGCCTGAAGGAACTCTATCTCAAGGACGATTCGGTCAATCATCCCAGCTTCTCCTACAAGGACCGGGTCGTCTCCATCGCCCTGAGCCGGGGGAGGGAGTTGGGATACGAGGTCTTCTCCTGTGCGTCCACCGGCAATCTCGGCAACTCGGTGGCGGCCCACTGCGCCCGGACCGGTCTTCCCTGCCTCATCTTCATTCCCAAGACGACGGAACCGAGCAAGATCCTCGGCTCGCTCATCCATGGGCCCGAACTCGTGGGCCTGGAGGGCAACTACGACGACGTGAACCGCCTCTGCGCCGAAATCGGCGACCACTACGGCTGGGGATTCGTCAACGTCAACCTCAGGCCCTACTACACCGAAGGGGCCAAGACCATGGGCTTCGAGATCGTGGAACAGTTGGGCTGGCGGCTTCCCGACCACCTGGTCCTTCCCACGGCTGGAGGCACCCTGCTTCCCCGCGTCACCAAGGCTCTCGAAGAGGTGGTGCGCTTGGGCTGGGCCGACGGGCACACCCGGATCCACTGCGCCCAGGCGGCCGGATGCGCTCCGGTGATCCGGGCTCTCCATCAGGGCCTCGACTACATCAACCCCGAGAAACCGAACACGGTGGCCAAGGCCATCGCCATCGGAGACCCGGCCGACGGCCCCTACGTGCTGCAGGACGTTCGTCAGTCGGGCGGCTGGGGCGAGATGGCCGAAGATGAGGAAATCCTGGCCGCCATCCGCCTTCTGGCCGAGACGGAGGGTGTCTTCACCGAGCCCGCTGGCGGGACGACCTTGGCCGTCACCATCAAGCTTCTCCGCCAGAACCGGATCCGGCCCGACGAATCGGTTGTGGTCGGAATCACCGGGAACGGCTACAAGAGCCAGGACGTCTTCCTGGGAAGCGCCCGGATCGCTACGGTGATGCGCCCCAACCTCATGGTCTTCCGGGAGTGGTACGAATCCCGGGAAGAAACCCCCATCGCGGCGTCGGCCGCCGTCTGAGCCGGACCTGGCAGCCCGTGGAAAAAGTCGTCACGGCATTCGACCGGGTCTGCATCCCGGCGGACTGCGTTGCTCCTCGGTCACATACTCCCGGTATGCTCCCTCAGAGCGCCTTGTCCGGCGGGCGCAGCCCCGGTCTCGGTGCACGCGCGACTTCTTCCACGGACTGCTGGAGTGCCGGCTCGATGGCCGCTGCCGCGTTGATGAAGCGCCGTCCGTTCGGTTATATTCGATCGCCGTTGGCGGTGTAGCTCAGTGGTCAGAGCAGGCGGCTCATATCCGCCGAGTCGGGGGTTCGAGTCCCTCCACCGCCATGCCAAATAACCGACCGCGGTCGGATTGAAGCCGGACCTCCCCATGAGACTCACCATCCGCCCCCGCCGTCTGCGAACCAGTCCCCGATTTCGCCGCATGGTCCGGGAGACCCGTCTCGAGCCGGGACAGTTGATCTATCCCATGTTCGTTCGCGAGGGGCGGGGCGTGCGGGAGGAGATCCCGTCCATGCCGGGCCAGTTCCGGTACTCGGTGGACCTTCTGGTCCAGGAGTTGGAACGGGTCCAGGAGTCGGAGATCGCCGGAGTGATGCTCTTCGGAATCCCGGACCCGTCGGAGAAGGACGCACTGGGAACCCCGGGATACGCCGAGGACGGGCTCATCTGCCGGGCTCTCCACGCAGCCAGGGAGAAAGTCGAGGACCTGCTGCTGATCGCTGACGTCTGCCTCTGCGAATACACCGACCACGGGCACTGCGGCCGCCTGCTGGACGATCCTCCCCGAGTCGACAACGACGGCACTCTCGAACTGCTCTCCAAAGAGGCCGTGGCCTACGCCCGGGCGGGCGCCCACGTGGTGGCTCCGTCGGACATGATGGACGGAAGGGTGGCGGCCATCCGCAGGTCTCTCGACTCGGAAGGATTCCAGGAGACGGCGATCCTCTCGTACGCGGCCAAGTACGCCTCCGCCTATTACGGACCTTTCCGGGAAGCGGCCGAGTCGGCCCCCAGTTTCGGCGACAGAAAGAGCTACCAGATGGACCCGGCAAGTGCCCGTGAAGCCCTCAAGGAGGTCCGCCTCGACCTGGAGGAAGGGGCGGACATGGTCATGGTGAAACCGGCCCTGCCTTACCTGGACATCATCCGCCGGGTCCGCCGAATGTCGGAAGTTCCGGTGGCCGCCTACCAGGTGAGCGGAGAATACAGCGCCCTCTGCGCGGCCTTCGCCCAGGGTTGGCTGAACCGGGACCAGACCGTGAGGGAAACGTTGCTTTCGATCCGCCGGGCGGGCGCGGATATCCTGCTCACCTATTTCGCGTGCGAGGTGGCCGAGAGGATCCAGCGCGGCGATTGGAACGAATAGAACAAACCAGGGGGAATTCCTTGAAAAACCGGAACGACTCGTCGGAAGCGGGCGGGCTCCAGGCCAACGCCGAGAGCGCTGCCTTGATGGATCGGGCCCGGCAGGTGATGCCGGGCGGCGTCAACAGTCCGGTGCGCGCCTTCAAGGCGGTGGGGGGGAGTCCTCCCTTCCTGCGGTCGGGGAACGGTTCGCAGGTGGTGGACATGGACGGCACCCGCTACGTGGACTACCTGGGCTCCTGGGGTCCCCTGATCCTGGGACATGCCCGGCCCGAAGTCGTCCAGGCGGTGACCGAAGCGGCACAACGGGGGACCAGCTACGGAGCGCCCACCGAGGGTGAGGTGCTGCTGGCCGAGAAGATCTGCGACCTGTTGCCCTCCATCGAGAAGGTGAGGCTGGTCAACTCGGGCACCGAGGCCACCATGACCGCGTTGCGGCTCGCCCGCGCCTACACCGGCCGTTCCCTGGTGGTGAAATTCGACGGCTGCTACCACGGACACTCCGACGGCCTGCTGGTGCAGGCGGGATCGGGAGTGCTGACCCTGGGATTGGCCGACAGTCCCGGCGTCCCCGACGGCTATGCCCGGGAGACGCTGACCGTTCCCTTCAACGATCTCGACCGGCTGGAAGCCGCCTTCGGCGCCTATCCCGATCAGATCGCGGCCGTCATCCTGGAGCCGGTGCCCGCCAACATGGGAGTGTTGCTTCCTCACGAGGGTTTTCTCCAAGGCGTGTTGGAGCTGGGTGAGGCTCACGGCGCCGTGGTCATCTTCGATGAGGTGATCACCGGGTTCCGGCTGGCTCTGGGAGGGGCTCAGGAACGATTCTCGGTGGCGGCTCCCATGACCTGCCTGGGCAAGGTCGTGGGAGGCGGGCTGCCCATCGGAGCCTACGGCGGGCGCAAGGACATTATGGAAATGATGGCTCCCCAGGGCTCCGTCTACCAGGCGGGGACTCTTTCCGGGAACCCCATTGCCGTGGCGGCCGGGCTGAAGACGCTGGAGATCCTGGAACGGGACCGTCCCTACGAAGCCATGGAGGAGAGAGCGTCCGAACTCTGCCGGGGATTGAGGGAGGCGGCCGGCCGACACTCGATCCCCCTTCAGGTCCAGCGTTGCGGCTCCATGTTCACACCGTTTCACCGGGAGGGACCGGTCACCGGATTCGCCGAGGCCAAGGCGTGCGACCTGCAGCGTTTCGCCGCCTTTTTCCGCGGGATGCTGGATCGCGGCATCTACACGGCGCCTTCCCAGTTCGAGGCCAATTTCGTCTCGGCCGCCCACTCCGATGCGGATGTCCGGAAGACGCTGGAAGCCGCGGATGAGACGCTGGGCTCACTTGCGACCGGTCATTAGTAACAGCCCGGAGCAAGAGTTCCGGGTTCGCGCATTTGGCGGCTACGGCTCGTGCTCACTATGACTTCTTCCGTGTGTTGATTGGACGGAGGCGACCGGGGACCGTCTCTCCAGCAATCGTTCGAACCGCTCCAGACGGTCCTTGACGTCTTCGTACTCTTCAGCTCTCTCAGTTCCGATGAAGTAGGCTGAAACCGATGCCGCCACTGTGGAGATCAGAGCTGCACCCCCCAAGCATCAGCATGACCGCAACAAGACGACCGGCGGTCGTCTTTGGAATAGTATATTCCTCGTAGCCCACTACAGCCCACCACAGCCCCTCCGCGAATCCTCCAGACATGGGTTCAACCATGTGGAGTATCTGAGCCGCTACCACAACAAGAAGTGCCGTCACGCTCAGCACATAGACAAAACTCCTTTGACTCAAGACGAGCTTCATCGTGCGGAGGCCTTTGGCCGCTACCAGGAATAGCCGAAGAATCCGGGTCAGACGGACCAAGCGGATAATTCCCATAACGGCGGGAAGTTGAGGGAAGGACAGGACAATGATCCCGGCGTTCAGCCAATTCGCTGCGATGAACCGTTTTTTATCGGGAGCGCGCATCAGGAGGACTACATATTCGGCGACGAAGACAGCCCAGATGCTCCAGTCAACAACGGTCAGAAGTCGGGAACTTTTAGAGCATCTTTCAGCCCGTAAATTTCGTTGAGGGAGTCAATAGGGAACAGAACCTCCTCCGAATTGGGGTTGGGAACCCCAACAGACTTATTCTCACCATCGAAACGGAAACGACAGATTAGCCGCTGCAGACTGTCGTCTAGCAGGACATTGCAGAAAGACTTGAGGTCCCGAAGCGTTATCCGGTCCAGATCTGCAGCTCCGGCCAGTACGGATTTCACTATGGAATAGGCTTGGATTTCTTCTTCCGTGGTTACAATTCCGGGCTTCCGTGTAATGTTAAGTGGCCCATCTGTTTTCTTCAGAGAAGGATCGAGAGAAGGCTCATCTTCCACAGAAGAATCAGCGGAAGGCTCATTATCCAAGGCTGATTGCAGACGGTCGTTGACCCGATCGTTGATGAACTCCCGGAAGGCGTGTTTGGTCAGATCCGCAAATTTTTCCCTGACGCTCTTGGTTATCATCCCCTTGTAAACTTGACTCAGGACAAAATATACAAAGTCCTCATAGGGCCGCCTGAGCCGGTCTGCCAGAATTCGTTTGATGGCTGTGGTGTACTTCAAATTTGTGGCGGCCCGAATGGAGGCGTCTGG